>JACQAI010000034.1 GCA_016195115.1 Pseudomonadota bacterium | reverse complement strand
CGTGAAGGCCAATCCGGCGCCCGAGATCGTCGCCATGCTCATGCGCCTGGGCTCGAGCTTCGACACCGCGAGCCGCGGCGAGATCGACCTCGTGCTCGATCAGGGCGCCAAGGTCGACAAGATCTCGTTCGGCAACACGATCAAGAAGGAACGCGACATCGCCTACGCCTACGAGCGCGGCGTGCGGCTGTTCGCCTTCGACAGCGAGGCCGAGCTGACCAAGCTCGCCAGGGTCGCGCCGGGCGCGCGCGTGTTTTGCCGCATCCTGATGGAATGCGGCGGCGCCGAGTGGCCGCTCAGCCGCAAGTTCGGCTGCTCGCCCGAGATGGCGACGACCTTGCTGCGCCAGGCCCGCGACCTCGGGCTCGATCCCTACGGCCTGTCGTTCCACGTCGGCTCGCAGCAGACCGACCTCAACCAATGGGACGTCGCGGTCGGTCGCGCCGCGCAGATGTTCTCGGCGCTGCAGGCGCTCGACATCGAGCTCCGGATGATCAATATCGGCGGCGGTTTCCCGGCGCAGTACCGCAGCGCGGTGTCGCCGGTCGAGGCCTATGCCGGCGCGGTCATGAAGGCGATCTCGACGCATTTCGGCAACAAGCTGCCCGAAATCATCATCGAGCCGGGCCGCAGCCTGGTCGGCGACGCCGGCGTCATCCAGTCCGAGGTCGTGCTGATCTCGAAGAAGGACTACAAGGACAAGCGCCGCTGGGTCTATCTCGACATCGGCAAGTTCGGCGGCCTCGCCGAGACCATGGGCGAGAGCATCAAGTACGCGATCACGACGCCGCGCGACGGCGCGGCGACCGGCCCGGTCGTGCTCGCCGGCCCGACCTGCGACAGCGCCGACATCCTCTACGAGAAGACCTCGTATCGCCTGCCGGTCGATCTCCAGGTCGGCGACAAGGTCGAGATCCAGAGCACCGGCGCCTACACGTCGAGCTACTGCTCGGTCAACTTCAACGGCTTCCCGCCGCTGCGGACCTACTGCATCTGAGCGCCCGCAGGCGCGGGCCAGCCCGGCCGACGGCGGCGCCCGACGCGCCGCCGCTCAGCCTTATGGCGCGCCCGGGCGGCCGGTGGCGCGCAGCAGCGCGGTTCGCAGCCCATCGTGGCTGAACGGCTTGAAGACATAGCCAAGCGGTTCGGTCGACGCCGCGCGCTCCATCGTCGCCAAATCGGCGTGCGCCGTCAGATAGATCACGCCGAGGCCGGTACGCTCGCGAATCACGCGCGCGGCCTCGATGCCGTCTGGCGCGCCGTTCAGCCGAATGTCCATCAAGATCAGGTCCGGCGCCGCGGTCTCGGCGAGGTGAATCGCCTGGTCGGCGTTGTCCGCGGTGCCGACGATCGTGTAGCCGAGCCGCTTGAGGGTCTCGGCGATATCCCACGCCACGATCACCTCGTCCTCGACCAGCATGACGCGCAACGGCCGGCCGAGCGCTGCATCCGCCCGCGCGTCGCCCGCGCTCGCGGTCGACCATCTACATGCTGATCATCGCGTGGACGTTCCGGCGCGCGACGCCCAAAGGAGTCGACAACCTGTTCCGGCGCGGGCAGCTGCTCAGCGCGGCGCTCTATTCCTTGGGCCATGGCGGCAACGACGCGCAGAAGACCGCCGGCATCATCTTCGGGATCCTGGCGTCGGCCAGCATGCGGTTGTAGGCATCGTCGTGGCTGAGCTTGTGCTCGGCCATGACGCGCTCGATCCGGAGGGTCAGGCGGTCGGTCACGATCGAGCCCGGGTTGATCGCGTTGACCCGGACGCCGTCCTTGACGCCGCGGTCGGCGAGCGCCTTGGTCAAGTTCAGCATCGCGGAGTTGACCGAGCCGCCGATCGTGAACTCGGCATTGCCGGTGCGCGCGCCGACGCCGGCGATGTTGATGATCGAGCCGTTGGTGCGCATCAGAACCGGCCAGGCGGCGCGCGACACGCGCACCGCGGCCATCAGCTTCAAGCCGAAACCGGTCGCCCAGTCCTCGTCGGTCAGCTGGAGAAAATCGCCGCGCTTGGTGGCGCCGGCATTGTTGACCACCAGGTCGAGCCGTCCGAACGCCTCGGCCGCCGCCAAGACCAGGGTCGCGCAGGCCCCCGCCTCGCTCAGATCCGCGACCTGGGTGAGAATGCGGCGGCCCGGCCCCTCGATCTCGCTCTTGACCCGCTGCAGCTGGCGGGCGTCGCGCGCCGCGATCGCGACGTCCATGCCCTCCTGGGCCAGTCGCGCGGCGATCGCCCGGCCGATGCCGCGGCTGCCGCCGGTCACGATCGCCGCCTGGCCGCGAAGATCCAGATCCATGGTGAGGGTTCCCTTGGTTTGACCCTTCGTGTAGCGCGACTCACCGCGGTCTGTCACCGAGGATGCTTGCGCGCCGGCGCCCTCCCGTGAAATTTTCGCCGAGCAACGGAAAAAGCGAGATCCCAGATGCCAGGCGGCTCGCCCGCTGCGCGCCACGGCTATCGCAACATCACGCGGGCGCTGAGCAGCCGAAACTACCGGATCTACGCCGGCGGCAATTTCGTGTCGCTGTGCGGCACGTGGCTGCAGCGCATCGCGGTCGGCTGGCTGGCCTGGCAGCTCACCCGGTCCGGCACCTGGCTCGGCCTGGTGGCGTTCGCCGACCTGTTCCCAACCGTGATCCTGAGCCCGTTCGCCGGCACGCTGGCCGATCGTCACAACCGCCTTACCGTCATCAAGACGACCCAATGCTTCGCCATGGCCCAGGCGACCGCGCTGGCGGTCATGACCTACGCCGACGTCATGACGATCGGCTGGCTGCTGGCGCTGTCGCTCATGATGGGGATCGTCAACGCGATCAATCAGCCGGCGCGGCTGGCCTTGATTCCGAACCTGGTCGAGCGGCCCAACCTGGCCGCCGCGGTGGCGCTCAACTCGACGATCTTCAATGCCGCACGCTTCCTCGGCCCGGCGGTCGCCGGCGTGGTGATCGCGCACGGCAGCATCGCGCTCGCCTTCGCGGTCAACGCCGCGAGCTACGTCGCCTTCATGGTCGCGCTGCAGCGCGTCCGGCTGGTCGGATCGGAGAGCCAGCTGTCGGGGCGACGCAATTTCCTGCAGGAATCGCTCGACGGCTACGTCTACGCGGTGCGGCATCCGGGCATCGGCCCGATGATCGTGCTGCTGACCGCGACCTCGATCGGCTCGCGCGCGTATATCGAGCTGCTGCCCGGTTTCGCCGATGCCGTGTTCGGCCGCGGCGCCGAGGCGCTGGCGTGGCTGACTGCGACCACGGGATTGGGCGCCATGGTCGGCGGCCTCCTGATGGCCAGCCGCGGTGCGCCCGCGGGCCTGACCCGGGTGGTGATCGCCAACCTCCTCCTGATGTCGCTGGCGCTGCTCGCCTTCACCGCGACGACCTCGTTCTGGATCGCGCTGCCCTGCCTGTTCGTCGCGGGTTTCTCCCTCGTGATCAACGGCATCGGCGGCCAGACCCTGGTGCAGAACGCGGTCGACGGCACGATGCGCGGCCGCGTCATGAGCCTCTACGGCATGATCTTTCGCGGCGGGCCGGCGCTCGGCGCGCTGATCATGGGCTCGCTGTCGGCGCAGTTCGGGCTGCGCCTGCCGGTCGCCTGCGGCGCGCTGCTGTGCGCCGGGTTCTGGCTGTGGGCGCGGCTGCGCCGCGAGCGCATCGCCGCGGCGTTGGAGACGCCGGGCTAACCCGCGTTGATGCGGTCGAGCCGGAGCCGGTGGCGCTCGTCGGTCAGCCGCCAGGCCGCGCCGTAGACCGCGCCGAGCGCCCCCAGCCCGGTGCCGCCGGCGAGCAGGAACATGATCAGGATCTGGTACTTGACCGCCTCGACCGGATCCATGCCGGCGAGGATCTGGCCGGTCATCATGCCCGGCAGGGTGACGACGCCGGCCGCCGACATCTGGTTGATCAGCGGGATCCAGGCGTTGCGCAGCGCCTGGCGCAGAAACGGCCGCAGCGCGACGAACCGCGGCGCGCCCAGCGCGAGCTGCGCCTCGATCGCGGCGCGCTCGCGCGCGGCGTCGGCGAGCAGCCCGCTCAGCCCGAGGCTGACGCCGTTCATGACGCTGCCCAGGATCATGCCGGCGAGCGGGATGGTATAGCGCGGGTCGTACCAGGGGTCGGGGCCGACCTCGATCAGCAGCGCCAGCAAGGTCACCGAGACGGTCGCCGCCATCAGGGGCACGGCGCCGACACAGAAGCCCGACAATCCGGCAACGCGGCGGTCCTGGCGGGCGTACACCTCGCTGGCCGCGATCGCGATCATGACCAGCACCGCGAGCCCGGTCAGCACCGGCGAGCTCACCGCGAACAAGGCTCTGAGGATCAAGCCGATCAGCAGCAGCTGCACGACCATGCGGACGCCCGCGACCAGCATCTGGCGCTCGAGCCCGAGACCGAGCCCGAGCGACAGCGCGCCGTTGAGCCAGAGCAGCAGCGAGGCCAGCGCGAGTTCGCCGTAGCCGAGCGAGATCGCCGTCATGGCGCGACCGCATGAAGCTGCCCCGCCGCCATGGCGAGCTGACGTCGACCGAGCCGCGCGGTCTGGTGCGCATCGTGGCTGACCAGGATGAGGCTGGTGCCGCGCGCCAGCGCCTGGCGGAGCAGCGTCTCGACCGCCGCGGTGGCGGCGGGATCGAGCGCCGAGGTCGGCTCGTCGAGCAGCAGCACGCGCGGCTCCTGGATCAGCGCGCGGATCAGCGCCAGCCGCTGGCGCTCGCCCGTCGACAGCCGCGTCACCGGCCAGCTCAGGACGTCGTCCGGCAGCAGCAGCGCGGGCAGCAGCGCGCGGGCGCGTACCGAATCGGTCATGTGCGCGCCCACGGTTTCCGCCCACCAGCCGGACTCGGCCGGCAGATAGGTGACCAGGCGCCGCCACGCCGGCGCCGGCATCGCCTCGCGCGCCGCGTCGGCCAGCCGCGCCGTCCCGTCGTGCGGATCGAGATCGGCGATCATGCGCAGAAACACGCTCTTGCCGGCACCCGATGGACCGGCGATGCCGACGCACTCGCCCGGCGCCAGCGTCAGCTCGAACGGTCCGAAGCCGAGCCGTTGCAGCCGCTCGACGACCAACATCGTGTCACCCTGTTCGACGCTGACTAGACATGCTCTAAGCTGCGGGCGCGGGCAACTGGCGCATCGGAGCCGACGCCGGCGCGGGAGGGGCGGGGTTTGAGCGCTGCGATCATTCTGGCCGCCGACTACGTGCTGACCGGACCCGACCCCGAGCTGCTGCTGCCCGACCAGGCGGTGTTGATCGAGGACGGCCGCATCGTCGCGGTCGACCTCTTGACCGAGCTCGTGCAGCGCGCGCCCGAAGCCGACGTCGAGCGGCTCGAGGACTGCCTGCTGATGCCCGGCTTCGTCAACGCCCACCAGCACGGCCGCGCGCTCGACACCCTGCAGCTGGGTTTCGCCGACGACGTGCTCGAGGCCTGGATCGCGGTGCGGCGCCGGCGCGGCCCGCCCGACCCCTACCCGCTGGCGCTGCTCGCCGCGTGCAACATGCTGGCCAACGGCGTGACCACGGCGATCCACGCCAACACGAGCTACGGTTCGGGCAACTACGAGGGCGAGCTGCGCGCCGCGCTGCGCGGCTACGACGAGGCCGGGCTGCGCGTCGTGATGTGCGTCGGCGCGCAGGATCGCGGCCTGGTCGTCTATCCGGAGGAGGACGCCGCCGGCTTCCTCGCGGGCTTGTCGCCCGAGCTCGGCCAGGCCTTGAGCACGCCCATGCCGCCGCCCTACGCCGGCGACCTGGCGGCGACCATCGGGCTGATGGACCGGCTGCTCGCCGACTATGGCGGCCACCCGCGGATCTCGTTCTGCTACGGCCCCGCCGGACCGCAGTGGGCGACCGACGAGATGCTCGCCGGGCTGGCGCGCGATGCCGAGAAGAAGGGCATCGGCCTGCATCTGCATGCGCTCGAGAGCCGCGCCCAGAGTGCGGCCTGCGAGCGGCTGTTCCCGGGCGGCACGATGCGGCACCTTGATCGTCTGGGGGCCCTTTCGCGGCGCGTGTCGATCGCGCACGGCGTCTGGATGACGCCGACCGACATCGAGATCGCCGCCGAGCGCGGCGCCACCGTGGTGCGCAACGCCGGATCCAACTTGCGGCTGCGCAACGGCATCGCGCCGCTCGGCGACTTCCTGCGCCAGGGCCTGCGCGTCGCCATCGGCACCGACAACTCGGCGCTGGCCGGCGACGAGGACATTCTGGGCGAGCTCAAGCTGGCGGCCGCGCTGGCGCGCAGCAATCGCTGGGACGTCGAGGACCGGCCGACCACCGCCGACCTGCTCGCCATGCTGACGGTCAACGGCGCGATCGCCGCCCAGCTCGACTTCCTGATCGGCCAGCTCCAGGGCGGCGCGCGCGCCGACCTGGTGGCGCTGTCGCTCGGCCGGCTGCAGCAGCCCTACGTCGACCCGAGCGTGCCACTGCTCGACGCCGTGCTGGCGCGCGCCACCGGGCGCGACGTCCGCCTCACCATGGTCGACGGGGTCGTGCTCTACCGCGACGGTGCGCTGCAGTCCGTCGACCGAGCGCAGGCCGAGGCGCAGGTCCGCGCCACCGCGGCGGCCTCGCGCGAGCCCGCGGACCCCGCCCTCGCCGAGCTTGTGCCCGAGCTCCAGGCGCAGCTCCGCCGCCACTACGCCGGGCTGACCCGTGGCGCCGCCTGAGAGCGCCCACAAAGGCGCCACCTGGGTGGTCGAACGGCTTGCGGCGCGGCGCAAGACCCGTCAGGCTAAGCCTCGGGATGGATTGAACAAATCGGGGACCGCGGACTGGCCTTTCAACGCACTGCCAATGCTTGGCGGGATACAATAGAAATTTTAGCCAGTTTGACTTTGGTTACCGATATATTCACGATTTCTGCGGAGAGTTCTGGCATTGTTGCACCGGCGCACGACCGAGACGACGGGATGACAGCGATCCGCGTAACCAGACACGACCTGGTGGCCGTCGTCGGGCGCCTGCGGCGCCGCGACCGCGCCGCCAGGTCCGGCCGCGCGGAGGCCTGATGGCGGAAGTCGTCCGCACGGTCGACGGCGAGATCGACGACATCAAGGACCGGATCTCGTCGACCGGCGACACCGTGGTCGAGGTGCATCTCAACGGTAGCGCCGGTCCCGAGAAGTGCCTGGCCTATGCCGAGAAGGCCAAGGCGCTGCAGTCGCTGCTCGAGAAGCTGAAGAGCCTGGCGTCGAAGAACGGCGCCGCGCACATCCGCGACCTCAAGGTGCGGGTCGAGATCTCCGGCATCGTCAAGAACCAGTCCGCCAGCAAGGACATCATCGTCACGGCGATCAAGATCGCCGGCACCTGACCGCGCGGCAGGTTCGCGCAGCACCCGCGCGTCCCATCAAAAGCGACTTCGGCTCCACCGCTTCGCCACTGCGGATGCGCACCAATCACCCCTCCCCAGCGCTGACGCGCGGGGGAGGGGTGATTGGTGCGCATCCTCGCTGAAACAACGCGGGCGGGTCCGGGGATGTTCCGGGTTTGGACGGGAACGGCGGCGGCGGATGGTGGGCCCGGGACGACTTGAACGTCCGACCTCACGCTTATCAGGCGTGCGCTCTAACCACCTGAGCTACGGGCCCGCGCGCCGGGGCGGCTCATGTACGGGGTTTGCCGCCACCCTGTCAACCGAGCGGCGGCGGCCGGCCGCTTGAGCCCGCGCAGCCGGGCGTATAGGGTGCGGGCCGCCCGCTGAACCCCAGATATCTTCGGCATTCCGCCCACCGCCGCCATGACCGACCAGCCCCTCTTCGGCGGTTCTACGAGGGGCCGCCGACCGCCAACGGCACGCCGCACAACGGCCACGTGCTGACCCGCGTGGTCAAGGACATGGTGCTGCGCTATCGCTCGATGCGCGGCTTCAAGGTGGCGCGGCGCGGCGGCTGGGACACCCACGGGTTGCCTGTCGAAGTCGAAGTTGAAAAGACGCTCGGCATCCACGGCAAGGCGGCCATCGAAGCGTACGGGATCGATAAATTCGCCCGCCAGTGCCGCGACTCGGTGTTCCGCTACACCAAGGAATGGGAAGACCAGACCAAGCGGATCGGCTTCTGGGTCGACCTCGAGCACGCCTACGTCACCTACCACCGCGCCTACATCGAGTCGGTGTGGTGGGCGCTGTCCGAGCTGTTCCGCAAGGGCCTGCTCTATCGCGGCCACAAGGTGGTGTGGTGGTGGCCGCAGGGCGGCACCGC
>JACQAI010000400.1 GCA_016195115.1 Pseudomonadota bacterium | reverse complement strand
GGGCGGCCTATTGGGACGCGTTACTCATCGCCACCGCGGGAGAGGCGGGCTGCGGCGTCATCTTGACCGAAGATCTGGGCGACGGCGCGACCCTGGGGACCGTGGCCATCCACAATCCGTTTGCGGCACGCGGCCAGTTGTCGAAACCGGCGCAGGAAATCCTGGGCATTGCGTGAGCCGCGGTGGCCTACCGCGGCAGCACGCCTTTGAATTCGCCGAGCAGCTCGCGGTAGAGGTCGCGCTTGAACGGCACGATCAGGTCCGGCAGCGTCGCCGGCTTGGTCCATTTCCAGTTCGAGAACTCGGGATGCTCGGTCGCGATGTCGATGTCGCGGTCGGTGCCGGTGAAGCGCATCGCGAACCACTTTTGCTCCTGGCCGCGATACTTGCCGCCCCACAGCAGCGGCCGTAGGTCCTCGGGCAGATCGTAGCGGAACCAGCTCCGGCTTTCGGCGACGATCTCGGCCTTGTCGGTGCCGGTCTCCTCCTTGAGCTCGCGCTTGGCCGCGGTGCGCGGGTCCTCGCCCGCGTCGATGCCGCCCTGCGGCATCTGCCAGGCGTCCGACGGCATGTCGAGGCGCTGGGCGACGAACACCAGGCCGGCGCGATTGAACAGCATGATGCCGACGCCGCGTCGATAGGCGGCGTCGGACGCGCGGGCGCCGCTCATTGATCCTTTTGGCGGTTGGCGACGGCCGAGACCGGCGCGATCACGTAGCCCTTGTGCTGCGCCGTCGGCAGCCAGGCGATCAGCCGGTCGACCGTGATGGGATAGGGCGAGGCGAATGCGACCGCCTGGCCGTCGGCGCGCGCGACGCGCTCGATCTCGGCGAGCTTGGCGTCGATCGCGGCGCGGCCGCCCTCGGCGTCGATCAGCCGGTCGTTGAGTGCGCGCGGCACGCCCATGTCGCGCGCGACGCGCCCGGCGACCGATTCCGGGCTCGCCTTGGCGTCGACATACATCACGCCGCGTCGCTTCAGCACCTCGAACATCGGCAGCAGATACTTGGCCGAGGTCGAGAAGCGCGAGCCGAACTCGCCGACCACGCCGACATAGCCGACGCCGCGGCTCAGCACCCACTCGAGCCGGGCGCTGTTCTCGCTCGCCGACAAGGTCGTCAGCAAGGTGTAGGGGCCGGGGTCGTGCTGCGGGAAGTTGGCCGGCTCGAGCGGCAGATCGATCAGGACCTCGTGACCGGCGGCGCGCGCCGCCTGCAGCCAGTCGCCGAGCTTGTCGGCGTACGGCGAGAACGACAGCGTCACGTCGGGCGGCAGCTTGGCGATCGCGGCCTCGGTGGCGGCGCTGCTCAAGCCCAAACCGGTGACCAGCACCGCGACCCACGGCTTGGTGTCGGGCGCGTTGAACGGCAGAGCGTAGACCTGCCAGGGCTGGCGCCCGTCGGTGCCGACCTTGGGCAGCGGACCGATCGGCGCGGCTTCGACCAGCGCCGCGTCGGGTGCCGGGGTCAGGCCGCGCGACGGCGCCGGGGCAGCGGCCGGCGGCGGGGCCGCAGCGACAGGCGCGGGTGCGGGTGCGGGGGTCGGCGCCGCCTGCGGCGGCGGTGCCGGCGCGGCTGCGGGGGCCGGGGTCGACTCGCTGCGGTTCCATTGCGACGGCACGTCGGTCGGCAGCGCCACGACGGCGCGCGGCTGCGCCAGCGACCAGCGCGAGCGGGTCTCGTCGGCGTTGGCGAACAGCCAGGCGAGGATCGCCGCGATCACCGCGACCAGCACCAGCCAGGCGGCCACCAGACCGCTCGACCGCGCCGCCGGTTTGACGCGGCGGGGGCCCCCCGAAGCCACCAGATCCTCGCGCGCGACCATCAGATCTCCGTCGCCTTGTGCCGTCAGTTGACCGAGCGCTCGCCGAACAACGCGACCCCGCGCAGGAGGTCGACCGCCCGGGCGAGCTGGTAATCCGCCGCGACGTTCGGCGTCGCCGCCGGCGCGGCCTCGGGCGCCGGCGTCGCGACCGGCGCGCGGTTGGGATCGTCGGTCGACGATCCCGGCGTCGGCGTGGCCGCCGGCGGGGTCGCGCCCGCGCGCGCCGCGTCGGGGTTGCGCAACGCGCCGCGCAGGTCGGCCTCGCGGCGGCGCTGGCCTTCGTCGATCACCTCGACCTTGGCCTGCGGCACCTCGATGTCGGGCTCGATGCCCTTGGCCTGGATCGAGCGGCCCGACGGCGTGTAGTAACGCGCCGTGGTCAGCCGCATGGCGCCGTGGCCGGGCAGCGGAATGATGGTCTGCACCGAGCCCTTGCCGAACGACTTGGTGCCGAGCAGCACGGCGCGGTGATGATCCTGCAACGCGCCGGCGACGATCTCGGACGCCGACGCCGAGCCGCCGTTGATCAGCACCACGATGGGCAGGCCGGCGGCGATGTCGCCGGGTCGCGCGTTGAAGCGCTGGGTCTCGTCGGCGCGCTTGCCGCGGGTCGACACGATCTCGCCCTTCTCCAGGAAGGCGTCGGAGACCGCGACGGCTTGATCAAGCAAACCGCCCGGATTGCTGCGCAGGTCGAGCACGACGCCCTTGAGCTTGCCGCTCGCCTGGTCGCGCAGCTTGGCCATCGCCTTCTGCAGGCCGGTGTCGGTCTGCTCGTTGAAGGTCGTGATGCGGATATAGCCGATGTCGGCACCCTCGAGATGCGACTTCACCGACTCGATCTTGATCTGGGCGCGCGTCACCGCGACGTCGAACGGCTCCTTGCCTTCGCGCCGGATCGTCAGCTTGAGGTCGGAGTTGACCGGCCCGCGCATCTTCTCGACCGCCTCGTTGAGCGTCAGCCCCATCACCGCCTCGCCGTTGAGGTGGGTGATGAAGTCGCCCGACTTGATGCCGGCGCGGAACGCCGGCGTGTCGTCGATCGGCGAGACCACCTTGACGAGGCCGTTCTCCATCGTGACCTCGATGCCGAGGCCGCCGAACTCGCCGCGCGTCTGCACCTGCATGTCGCGGAAGTTCTTCGGGTTGAGGTAGGCGGAGTGCGGATCGAGGGCAGCGAGCATGCCGTTGATGGCCGAGTCGATCAGCACCGAATCGTCGGGCTT
>JACQAI010000447.1 GCA_016195115.1 Pseudomonadota bacterium | reverse complement strand
TGCCGGCGAGCGCGCCGCGCGCGGCGGTCTCGAACAGCGCATTGATCTCGCTTTCGGTGGTCGGCCGCTGCAGCTCGAACACGCAGTCCGTCAGGCTGGCGTTGAGCACCGGGGCGCGCACGGCATGGCCGTTCAGCTTGCCCTTGAGCTCCGGATAGATCAGCGCGATGGCGGTGGCGCTGCCGGTGGTGGTCGGCTGCAGGGAGTGCATCGCCGAGCGCGCGCGGCGCAGGTCCTTGTGCGGCGCGTCGACCACGACGTTGGTGTTGGTCGGGTCGTGGATCGTCGTGATCTGGCCGTGGCGGATGCCGATCGCCTCGTGGACGACCTTGACGACCGGCGCCAGGCAGTTGGTGGTGCACGACGCCGCGGTCAGCAGCCGGTGCTGTGCCGGGTCGTACAGGTTGTCGTTGACCCCGACGACGATGTTGAGCGCGGCGGCCTGCTTGACCGGGGCGGCGACGATGACGCGCTTCACGCCGCGGTCGTAATAGCCTTGCAGCTGGTCGGACGTGAGGAACTTGCCGGTGCATTCGAGCACGACGTCGCAGCCGAGATCGCCCCACGGCACCGCGCCGGGCGTCGCGGCGGCGGTGAACCCGAAGCGGCGGTTGCCGACGACGATCGCGCGATCGTTCTCGGCCGCGATGGCGGTGCGCCAACGGCCGTGGATGCTGTCGAACTCCAGCAGATGGGCGGCCGTCGCGGCGCCGCCCTTGGTCTCGTTGACATGCCGGATGTCCAAGCGGTTTGCAGCGCGCGGATCGGCCTCGTCGCGCGGCACGCCGCCCAGCCCGGCGCGTAGCGCCAGGCGTCCGATCCGCCCCATGCCGTTGATGCCGATCGCCATCGTGCCGCTCCTGGTCAGGGCGAGCGCGGGGTGTTGTCGCCGATTTCGTCGAGGCGGGCCTTGATCGCCAGCCTGTCGAGGCTGGCGATCGGTAGGCTGCAGAAGATCTCCAAGCGCCGACGCAAGGCGCCGTAGAGCTCGTTGAGCAGGACGGCGCGCTCGACCGGGCGGCCGGTGAATTTTGTCGGGTCGGGCAACGGCCACGCGCCGGTCAGCGCCGTGTCGCCGAACTCCGGGCAGCGTCGTCCGCGCGGCGTGTCGCACAGCGCGATGACGAAATCCATGCGCGGCGCGTTCGGCCCCGCGAACTCGTGCCACGATTTGCAGCGCAGCCGCGACACGTCGTGGCCCAGCGCCTGCAATCGTTGGATGACCTCGGGCAGCGGTTCCGGCGCGGGGTCGGAGCCGGCCGAATAAGCGCGGAACCGGCCCTTGCCGATCCGCTCCAGGATCGCTTCGGCCATGATCGAGCGCGCCGAGTTGCGCGTGCAGAGAAACAGCACGTTGAACGCCGGCGTCATCGCCGGCGCCGCGTCATCGTGATCCGCGAACAGCCGGGCCAGATCGTCGCGCCGCTCGGGACGTCCGGTGCCGCACGTCTCGGTCACGAACGTCGCGACGTCGCGCAGCCCGGCGCCGCGCAGCGCATAGATGATGTGCCGGCCGCGCCGCGTCGCGCGGACCAGGCCGGCCTGCTCGAGCGCCGCGAGGTGGAACGACAATGTCGATGCCGGGACGTCGACCCGCGCGCGGAGATCGCCCGCCGGCATGCCGGGGGTGCCCGCCAAGGCGCGCAGCAATTGGACGCGGGTCGTTTGCCCGAGTGCGGAAAACGTCGCGGAAATATCCATATTTCCAGAATAACAGAACTATATTCGGCGGCAAGAGCAGGCGCTGCGCCTTGGCGTATCACTTGACATCCATAAAACTAGTTTTATAGTGGCGTCATGAATACGCCCGCGGATCAAGACGAAGCCACAGCCGCCGAAGCCCTGGCGGCGCTCGGCAACCGCACGCGCTTGCGGATTTTCAAGCTGCTGGTCCGGGCCGGGCGCGCCGGCGCCAACGTCGGCTCGATCCAGCGTCTGATCGACATTCCGGCGACGACGCTCGCGCATCACCTCGCGACCTTGACGCGCGCCGGTCTGGTCGAACAGGAGCGCCACGGCCGCGAGGTGATCTGCACCGCCGGCTTCCGCGCGATCAACGACGTGCTCCACTACGTCAAGGCCGAGTGCTGCGCCGGGTTGGCAGGCGAGGACTCCAACGACGATCGCGCCGCATGATTTTTGGCATCGATAGAGGGTAGGAAGATGGCGATTCAGGATGTTCTGACCGAGGCACGCGCCAAGCGCTGGCTGAAGATCGATCCGGCGTGGGCCGCGATCGGCGGTGTCCTCGCCGCGCTCGCCGTCGTCTCGCCGCATCAGGCCGAGACGTCGGCGCGGTTCACCGTGACGGCCGCGTGGGGCGTCCTGCCGTTCTTCGCCCTGTCGATCGCGCTCGCGGCCTATGCCAAGGCGAGCGGCGCCGAGAACTTGATCGCGCGCGCGTTCGCCGGGCGCGCCGAGCTCATGGTCGTGCTCGCGAGCCTGATGGGGGCGTTGTCGCCGTTCTGCTCGTGCGGCGTCATTCCGGTGATCGCGGCGCTGCTCGTCAGCGGCGTGCCGCTGGCGCCCGTGATGGCGTTCTGGCTGGCATCGCCCCTGATGGATCCGTCGATGTTCGTGCTGACCACCGGCGTGCTCGGGCTCGAGTTCGCGGTCGCTAAGACCGTGGCGGCGATCGGGGTCGGCCTGCTCGGCGGCTTCGGCGTGCAGGCGCTGCAGGCCGCCGGCGCGCTCGCCGGGCCGGTGCTGCGCGACGGCGTCGGCAACGGCGGCTGCGCCGGCGCCAAGATCCGCAATCCGAAGTCGGTGGTGTGGCCGTTCTGGCGCGAGTCGGCGCGCCGCGACGCGTTCCTCGCCGGGGCGCGCCAGAACGCGCTGTTCCTCGGCAAGTGGCTGCTGCTCGCCTTCCTGCTCGAGAGCCTGATGATCGCCTACCTGCCCGACGATCTGGTCGCCCGCATCGCCGGCGACGGCAGCCTGCTGTCGATCGCGACCGCGACGGCGGTCGGCATCCCGAGCTACCTCAACGGCAATGCGGCGCTGCCGCTGGTCGCCGGCTTGATCGACAAGGGTATGGCGCCGGGCGCCGCGATGGCGTTCCTGCTTGGCGGCGGCGTGACCTCGATCCCGGCCGCGCTCGCCGTCTGGGCGATCGCGCGGCGCGGCATCTTCGCGGCCTACCTGGGCTTCGCCACGGCGGGCGCATTGCTCGGCGGACTGGCGTTCCAGCTGACGGCCGGGTGAGCGCGGCCTTTCGGTGCCGCCGGCGGCGAATGCCGCCGTCCGGGTCGTTGCGAGCGACATGATCACGCAAGCGGCGGGCGAGCGGAGCGCGGCGGACGCCGACCGTGCCACCCGCAACGCCTCGATCATGCTCGGTCTGGCGCTGCCGACCGACACGGTTTTGTATCTGCTGCTGCCGCTCTACCCCGAGGCGTTCGGCGTCACCCTGGCCGAGGCCGGGCTTCTCCTCGCGGCCAATCGCCTGGTCCGGATCGCCGGTTACGGGTGGGTTGCGCGCGCCTATCAGCGCCGTGGACCGCGTGCCGTCTGCGCCGTCGCGGCGATCGGCGCGGTCGCGGCGTCGCTCGGTTACGCGCTGCTGCCGGGCGACGTGGCTTGGCTGTTGCCGGCCCGCCTTGCCTGGGGGCTGTCGTTCGCCGCCATGAACATCGCCGTTCAGGCCCTGCCGACCGCGGTGAGCGATGGCATGGCGCGGCGCAGCGGGCGGTCGCGCGCGATCATTGCCGCCGGGCCGATGCTGGGTCTGATCGCCGGGGCGGCGATGGCCGGCGCGATCGGGCCGCGCGCGGTGTTCGCCGTGCTCGCCGCGGTCGCGCTGCTCGCGCTGGCGTTTGCGCTGCGACTTCCGACCGGCCGCGGTCAGGCGGTGCGCGGCGCGCCGCGCTTCGGTCGTCCGACGCGGGTGGATGTTTGGTCCTTCGTGCAGGGCATGACGCTGGACGGACTCTTCATCCTCGGCCTCGCCGTGCTGGCGCGCGACAGCATCCCGAGCGATGCCGCCATGGCGGCGGGCGCGGCACTGGCGCTGCGCTACGTGGCCGAGGTCGTCCTCGGCCCGCCGGGCGGCGCCTTGGCCGAACGCTTCGGTGCCGCCCGCCTGCTGGTATTGCTCTCGTGCGCGTCGGCCGTCGGATTGGCGGCCATCGGTTTCGGCGCGCTGTGGTCGGGCGCCCTCGCGGTGGTGTTGCTGCGCGGCCTCATTCAGCCCTTGGCGGCTCCCGTGGTCGCCGCGGCCAATCCAGGTGCGGAACGGGTGCCGGCCCTGGCGCGGCTGGCGACGTGGCGCGATCTCGGCGCCGGGCTCGGGCCCCTGGTCGCCGGGGTGCTGCTGCCCCTGATGCCGGCCGCTGCGCTCTATGGCGCTGCGGCAACGTTGCTGGCAGCCTCGGCGCTGGCGCTGGCGATCACCGCGGCATCGCGGTCAACTTAGCTCGCGATGCCCGGAGGCCGCCGCACGCGCTATTTGGGCGCGTTGCCGGCAGGCGCCGCGGTGCTCTTGCCCTTGTTAGCTTTCGTCTTGTTCGCCTCGGCGCGATCGCGCCCCTGATCGCCACGCGCGCCGGCGCGTTCGTCGGCGCGCGCGGTGCCGCGGACCTCACCGCCCTTGTTGCTGGTCGCGGGGTCGGCGGCGGCAGCCGTGCCGTTGTACAGCGGCGGCGAGAAGGCGGCGAGGCAGGTCGCCGCAGCGAGAATGCGGCAAGTCTTCGAGGGGGTCATTGTGGTTGCTCCGCAGTTTGTTCGAGCAGGAAACGGTCCAGGGCACCGCGAGGTTCGGGTCACCGAGGTCAATTCCGTGACCTCTTGCCGGACGCGCGCCGCCGATCACGCGAGCGGCGTGGAATGCGACAGGCTATCGAGGAGCGGGCAGACCGGCGGCTGACCGGCCGCGCACTGGCGAACGGCTGCCGCGAGCGCTTTTTCCATGGCACGCAGATCGGCGATGCGCGCGCGGACATGCACCAGGTGCGCCGCTGCAACGTCGCGAACCTCGGCGCAGGCCGGCGATCCGCCGGCGGCCAATCGGAGCAACGCGCGAATTTCATCGAGCGTGAAGCCGAGGTTGCGGGCGCGGCGTATGAACGCGAGGTGGGTGACGCCGGTGCCGTCGTAATGCCGGTAGCGGCCGCGCCGGTCGGGCCACGGCATCAGGCCGATCCGCTCGTAGTACCGGATAGTCTCGATGTGGCAGCCGGTCCGCCGCGACAGCTCGCCGATCCGAATGGTTTTGCCGGGCACCATGGGGCCACCCCAGGGGATTGAGTCTGTAGGCGCTACAGACATTAGGGTGGCGCCGGTTTGATCGGCAAGGAGCCCAACGCAATGAGGAGGACCGAGCTGAGCGTCGCGCCGCTCGAGCGCCCGGCCAGCGTGACGCTGCTGACCTTGGGCGGGGTCGCGGCGGCATTCGGCGCCGCGTCGTGCTGTGCGCTGCCCTTGCTGCTGAGCGCGGTCGGGCTCGGCAGCGGCTGGCTTATCGGCATTGCTGTGGTGGCGGCGCCCTACCGCCTGGTCCTGTTGGCGGTCGGGGCAGCGGCTCTGGCGGGCGGTGGTTATGCCCTGTTCTGGCGAGCGCGGCGGGCCGTCTGCAACCCCGCCTCCCTGTGCGCCAGACCGGCTTTCCGTGCTACCATGATCGCGGGCCTCCTCGTCGGACTGGTGTTCCTGTATCTCGGCTACGCCTATGCCTGACCTGCGAAAGTCCAGCGTGCGGGCGATCACCGAGTCGACGATCACCTGTCCGCAATGCGGTGCCAGTCGGCTCGAGGCGATGCCGACGGACGCGTGCCGGGTCTTCTACGAATGCGCGGGCTGCGGCACGCTGCTCAGGCCGAAGTCCGGCGATTGTTGCGTCTTCTGCTCCTACGGCTCGGTGCCGTGTCCGCCGATCCAACGGTCGCGGGGCGGCGGCGGGTAGCCTGGTCGCCCGGGCGGGGGGCAAGGCAGGGGGGAGCACGCGAAAGATGGCGATCAAGATCCGTCCCCGCGGGAACTTTGACGCGACCCGCGAGCGGCTGGCCGCGCTGGGCGTTACGTTCACGGGCTACAATCATCGCGAACGGTGCTACGTCGATGTCGCGATCCCGCCCGGTGTCGAAGCCGCGCTGGGCGCCGATCCCCTCATCGAGGTTGAAGCGGGACCGCCGCCGGGATCGCGCCAGGCCGATCGCGCCTGGTCGAGCCCGGCCTCCGGGGTCGCTCCGAAGGACGTCGGCGATCGGCTGCGCGCGTTGCGCGCCGGCGCCGGGTTGGACCTGCAGGCTGCCGCGGCGCTCACGGGCGGCGCGCTGTCGCCCGACGCGATCAGCCGGATCGAGGCCACCGGAGACTGCACGGTGCGAGAGTTGATCGTGCTCGCCGATCTCTACGGTGCGTCGCTCGATAGAATCGCCGGTCGCTCGGTTGCCCGGGGCGATCGGCGGCGCTAGCCGCGGTGCCGCGGAAAGCCGCCGCCACGCGGCAGAAATCATGGGAATCCAGGCGGTTACCGTGGAAAATCCGTCATCAGTACGTCAAAAAACCGTAACACAGCGGGGGTAGGGTCGGGCCGTTCTCCTCGAGAGAACCAGATCACTGCGGCGGAGGCTCCCCGTGACACCCACCCTCAAGACGGTAACGCGCAGCCTGGCGGCGGGCGCTTTGTTGGCCGGGCTGTGGACCGCGGCCGAGGCGGCCGACATCTCGGGCGCCGGCGCGACCTTCCCGTATCCGATCTACGCCAAGTGGGCCGAGGCCTATAAGGCCAAGACCGGCATTGGCATGAACTACCAGTCGATCGGCTCGGGCGGCGGCATCAAGCAGATCAAGAGCAAGACCGTCGACTTCGGCGCCTCGGACATGCCCTTGGAGGTGAAGGACCTGGATGACGCGGGGCTTGTCCAGTTTCCGATGGTGATGGGCGGCGTCGTGCCGGTGGTCAACATCAAGGGCATCCAGCCGGGCCAGCTTAGGCTCGACGGCACCGTGCTCGCCGACATCTACATGAACAAGATCAAGAAGTGGAACGACCAGGCGATTGCGGCGCTGAACCCGGGCGTGACCCTGCCCGATCGGGCGATCGCGGTGGTCCACCGTTCCGACGGCTCGGGCACCACCTTCATCTTCGCCGACTACCTGTCCAAGGTCAGCGCGGAATGGAAGGCCAAGGTCGGTGCCAACACCTCCGTCGAGTGGCCGATCGGGCTCGGTGGCAAGGGCAACGAGGGTGTCGCCGCATTGACCGGCCGCACCGACGGCGCGATCGGCTATGTCGAGTACGCCTACGTCAAGCAGAACAAGCAGCTGATCTACGCGCTGATGAAGAACAAGGACGGCGAGTACGTCCGCCCCGAGAGCGTCGCCTTCCAGGCGGCCGCGGCCAATGCCGACTGGGCCAAGGCGCCGGGCTACAACGTGCTGCTCACCGACCAGCCCGGCAACGCCAGCTGGCCGATCAGCGGCGCCACCTTCATCTTGATGTACAAGAAGCAGGACAAGCCCGAGACCGCCAAGCAGGTGCTCGACTTCTTCGCCTGGGCCTACAAGAGCGGCGGCCAGTTGGCCGAGTCGCTGGACTACGTGCCGATGCCGGCCAAGGTCGTCGATCTGGTCGAGGCGACCTGGAAGCGGGAGATCAAAACCCCGAACGGTCAGCCGGTCTGGAGTGGGCCGGCCTCGTGAGGCTGGCGCGCAGCGACACCGGACGCCGATAATCTCTCGCGCAGACTCGGGGAAGCGGCGATCGCGCGCCGCTTCCCCTTCGTATTGGATGGGCCGTGGCTGATTTCGCTCTGACGCGCCGATTTGCCGGACGGTCATCGATCGCCGATGCGGCGTTCAAGGCCAGCACGTGGTGCTTCGCCGTCCTCGTGCTGGTGCTGCTCGGCGCCGTGATCATCGCGTTGATCGACGGCGCATTGATGGCGCTCGAGCGCTTCGGGCCCAGCTTCGTGATCACGGAAACCTGGAATCCGGTGCGCGAGACCTTCGGCGGCCGCGCGCCGATGCTCGGCACCTTGATCACCTCGGCGATCGCGATGCTGTTCGGCATCCCGATCAGCTTCGGCATCGCGGTGTTCCTGACCCAGCTGTGTCCGGTGTGGGCGCGCCGGCCGCTTGGCGTCGGGATCGAGCTCCTGGCCGGCATCCCGAGCATCATCTACGGCATCTGGGGCCTGTTCGTGCTGGCGCCCTACATGCAGGCGCACGTCCAACCGCTCCTGATCGATACGCTTGGGGCGCTGCCGCTGATCGGGCCGCTGTTCGCCGGCCCGCCGCTTGGCATCGGCATGCTTACCGCGGGCTTCATCCTCGGCATCATGGTGCTGCCGTTCATCGCCTCGATCATGCGCGACGTGTTCGACACCGTGCCGTCGATGCTCAAGGAGTCGGCCTACGGCCTCGGCGCCACGACCTGGGAGGTCGTGTGGAACGTCGTGCTGCCCTACACCCGCGTCGGCGTGGTCGGCGGCATCATGCTCGGGCTCGGCCGTGCGCTCGGCGAAACCATGGCGGTCACCTTCGTGATCGGCAACGCCCATCACCTGTCGGTGTCGCTGCTGGCGCCCGGAACGACGATCTCGGCGGCGCTCGCCAACGAGTTCACCGAGGCGGTCGAGGACATCTATCAGTCCTCGCTGATCGCGCTCGGCCTGATCCTGTTCGTCATCACCTTGATCGTGCTCAGCGCCGCGAAGTATATGCTGATCCGGCTGCAGAGCCGGACCGGAACGTGATCGCGATGACGCGCTATCGCCGCCGGCGCCTTGCCAACTCGATGCTGCTCGCGTTCGCGCTGGGTGCCACCGTGATCGGCTTGTTCTGGCTGGTCGCGATCCTGGCGACCTTGCTGTTCAACGGCCTGACGGCGATCAATCTCGCGCTGTTCGTCGAGACCACGCCGCCGCCAGGCAGCGCCGGCGGCTTGGCCAACGCCATCGTCGGCAGCGTGATCATGACCGGCGTCGGCGTGCTGATCGGCGCACCGGTCGGCCTGCTCGCCGGGACGTTCCTCGCCGAGTACGGCCACTACAGCCGGATCTCGCCGATCGTACGCTTTATCAACGACGTGCTGCTGAGCGCGCCGTCGATCATCGTCGGGCTGTTCGTCTACCAGCTGATGGTCATCCGCATGGGCCACTTCTCGGCGATCGCCGGCGCGGTGTCGTTGGCCATCATCGTGATCCCGGTGGTCGTGCGCACCACCGAGGACATGCTGAACCTGGTGCCCAACAGCCTGCGCGAGGCCGCCTTCGCGCTCGGCGCGCCCAAGTGGAAGGTCGTCGTGATGGTGTCCTACCGCGCCGCCGTCCAGGGCCTGGTCACTGGCATCCTGTTGGCGATCGCGCGGATCAGCGGCGAGACCGCGCCCTTGCTGTTCACTGCGCTCAACAATCAATTCTGGAGCTTGAACCTGGACGCGCCGATGGCCAATCTGCCGGTCGTGATCTTCCAATTCGCCTTGAGCCCGTACGAAGATTGGCAGCGGCTCGCCTGGGGCGGCGCGCTGCTCATCACCTTCGCGATCCTCGGGCTCAACATCGGTGCGCGCGCGCTCGCCGCCCGGGGCGGCATGAGGACGGGAGCCTGATGACCATGGCCGACAGCGCAGCCACCCGGGGCGCGGCCTTCGTGCCGGTGCGGGCAACCAGCACCGTCGCCGCGGTGGCCAATCCCGCCGTCGCCGCTGCCGCTCGGCAGGTCAAGATCGAGATCAAGGATCTCAACTTCTTCTATGACAAGTTCCAGGCGCTGAAGCACATCAGCCTGTCGCTGTTCGACCGCAAGGTGACCGCGTTCGTCGGCCCGTCGGGCTGCGGCAAGTCGACCCTGCTGCGCGTGCTCAACCGCATGTACGAGCTCTATCCCAAGCAGCGCGCCGTCGGCGAGGTGCTGGTCGACGGCGCCAACATCCTCGGCCCCGGCCAGGATCTCAACATGCTGCGCGCCAAGATCGGCATGGTGTTCCAGAAGCCGACGCCGTTCCCGATGTCGATCTACGACAACATCGCCTTCGGCATCCGGCTCTACGAGCCGTTGAGCCAGTCCGAGATGGACGAGCGCGTCCAGTCGGCGCTCGAGCGCGCGGCGCTGTGGGGCGAGGTCAAGGACAAGCTGGGCCAGAACGGGCTCGGCCTGTCGGGCGGCCAGCAGCAGCGTTTGTGCATCGCGCGCGCGATCGCGGTCAAGCCGACGATCCTGCTGCTCGATGAACCGTGCTCGGCGCTCGACCCGATCTCGACGCAGAAGATCGAGGAGCTGATCACCGAGCTCAAGACCGAATACACGATCGTGATCGTCACCCACAACATGCAGCAGGCTGCGCGCGCGTCGGACTACACCGCGTTCATGTATCTCGGCGAGCTGATCGAGTTCAACCTGACCTCGGTGATCTTCACGCGGCCGGAAAAAAAGCAGACCGAGGACTACGTCACCGGGCGCTTCGGCTGATCCGCCGCCCTCCTAGTCCTAGGCGCCGTCGTAAAGCCGTAACCAAGATCTGGTAGGTTGCCCCATCGTTGATCAGGGGACATGGCCGATGCCGACGGCCCGATCGCCCGCGCTCCGGGTTGCCTTCAAGACCACGTTCCAGCGCGTCGTCGCGGCCGCCCGCGCGCCCGGTCCCGAGGCGTGGCGCGGCTGGTTCGGCGGCCGCGCCCCGGCGCCGGCCGCGCCGCCGATCGACTCGGTCGGGTTGGTCGTGATGGCGCTCGAGCGGCTCGGTCCGGCGTCGTTCCGCGGCACGATGCTGGGCAAGCCGGTCGACGTCGTCGTGCCGGATCTCGCGACCGCGGCCGTGTTCCGCGCTGCGCTCGAGCACACGCGGCTGCAGCGCGCCACCGACCGGCTGCTCAATATCGTCGTGAAGGGTCCCGACAAGGAGCATTGACCCGGGCCGCTGCTTCGGCATGGTGCTCGACGGCGTGGACCCGGAAGTCACATCGCAGCGCCGATCACGCGCGCCGCGTCGGCTGCGGCGCGCCGAGCTGCCCACCGGCACGGTCGCGCTGGCGCGCTACCTGATCGGCAAGACCCTGGTCGAGGCCGGGCCCGAGGGCCGGGTGAGCGGCCGCATCGTCGAGACCGAGGCCTACCTCGTCGGCGACGCCGCCTGTCACGCGTTCCGTGGCGTCACGCCGCGCAACCGCTCGCTGTTCCTGGCGCGCGGCCACGCCTACGTCTACTTCATCTACGGCGTGTCCTTCATGCTCAACGTCAGCAGCGAGACCGCCGGGGTCGGCGCCGGCGTGCTGCTGCGCGCGGTCGAGCCGCTCGAGGGCGCCGCGCTGATGGCGACCCGCCGCCGCCTGCCCGCCGCGACGACGCGCCCACGCGATCTGGCGCGCGGGCCCGGCCGGCTGGCGCAAGCGTTCGCGATCGACCGGCGCTACGACGGCCTCGACCTGTGCGCCGACGGGCCGCTGTGGCTCGGCAGCGCAGCGCGCCCGACCGGGTCGCTGGGTACCAGCGTGCGCATCGGACTCACTATCGAGGCCGAGCGCGTGCTGCGCTTCTACGAGCGCGCCAATCCCTGTGTCAGCGGGCCCCGGCGGCTCAACACCCAGATAGTTTAGGGCCCGGGGGTTAGCGGATCTGGGTCGCGCCGCCCGGGGGCGGCACCGGCTGGACCGAGACCGCCGGCGGTGCGCCTTGGACCGTCGTGGTCGGGGGCGCGGCGACCGTGGTCGTCGTCGTGGTCGTGACCCGGGCGGCGGGCACGCCGACCGGACCCGCATAGGGCCGGTAGGTCGTCGGGGCGGCGACGTCGCCGGTATGGCCGCACCAACGCTCGCGATCGCGCGGGCGCGCGAACTCGGCTGGGCACTCGACGTCGATGCACCCGGACAGGGCGAGCAGGGTGGCGACCAGAGCCACCGATGGACGGATACGGACCGTCATGACGCGCTTCTCCCCCAGCCCCGTTTCAGCCAACCCCGGGCACGCTACGTTAAATTTGGTAAACAAATCCTTGGCAATTGCCCCAATCGCGCGGCAGCGCCGAGGTTTAAGCCCCCAGGATCAAGGCCAGGCCGGCGGCGGCGATCCCGGCGCCGCCCCAGCGCAGCGCCCGCCCGGCCCGTCCGGCGACGCCGAGCCCGAGGCCGACACCGTGCAGCAACGCCGTGGCGGCGGCGAAGCCGACGACATAGAGCGCGCCGGCGCCGGCCGGCATCTCGCTGCCGTGGGCGTAGCCGTGACACAGCGCGAACAACCCGACCACCGCCATGCCGAGCCCGGTCGGCAGGCGCAGCGCGGCGGCGACCATCAGGCCGAGCAGCAGCACCGAGCCCACGATGCCGAACTCGAGCGCCGGCCAGACGAGCCCCGACGCGCCGAGCGCGCCGCCGGCCAGCATTACGATGACGAAAGTCGACGGCACCAGCCACAGCGCACGGCCACCGAGCTGCGCCGCCCACAGGCCGACTGCGATCATCGCCAGGGCATGATCGAGCCCGCCCAGGGGGTGTACGAAGCCGGCCGCCCAGCCGGTGCCGGCGCCGCCCAGCGGATGGGCCATCGCGGGCGTCGCGAGCGCGAGTAGACTCAGGAGCAGAGCGGCGGACAGCGGGAGGCGCATGACGTGATACCGGCGAAGGCGAACGGAGCGCCAACCGTAGGTGCGCGCGTGGCGGCCGTCAACGCGCGCCGCCGTGCGATCCAGCCGCGCCGCGCCGGCGTATCAGGTGCGATGGCGCGCGCAACCATGGCAGGGTCGCCGACTATGACGTCCGGCGTCCGCCGCCGCGCCGCCGCGTGCGCGCTGCTGTGCGCCTTGGCGGTGCCGCCGGCCGCGGCGGCCGCGCCGCACGAGGCGCCGGCGCCGCTCGTCTTCGACATCGAGCGCAACGGCGCGACCATCGGCCGTCACAGCGTCCGCTTCACGACCGAGGAGACCGCCGACGGGCCGCGGCTGCACGTCGACATCGCGATCCGGATCCTGGTGACGTTCGCCTCGATCCCGGTGTTCCGCTACGAGCACGACAGCCACGAGATCTGGGCGAACGACATGCTGGTCGGGCTCGACACCTGGACCAACGACGACGGCGAGGGGTTCCGCGCCCGCGCTTGGCGCGACGGCGACCGGCTCGCGGTCGACGGCCTCGCCGGGCGCTTGTCCTTGCCGGCGAGCACCGCGCCGACCAGCTACTGGCATCCACGCTTCCGCGTTGCGCGCGAGGCGCTCGACAGCCAGCGCGGCACGCTCAAGCAGCTCGCCGTCGCGGCGCTGCCGGACGAGACTATCGAGGTCGACGGCCGCCCCGTCCCGGCGCTGCACTACCGCACCAGCGGCGAGCTCGACCTCGACCTGTGGTATCTGCCCAACGGCGAATGGGCGAAGCTCGCCTTCATGGCCAAGGGCGCCTTGATCTCCTACGTCCGCCGCGATCCGACGGCGGCGGCGCGATGACGACCCCGGCGTGCGTCTGGATCACCGGCGCGAGTTCCGGGCTCGGCCGCGCGGTCGCGCTGCGCTACGCCGGCGCCGGTGCCATGGTCGCCGCGAGCGCGCGCTCGGCCGAGGCGATGGCGACGCTGGCGGCGGCCCCGGCGGCGGCCGGACGCATCCATGCCTTCCCGGTCGACGTCACGGATCGTGTCGCCATGGTCGACACGGTGGCGCGCATCGAGGCCGCGCTCGGACCGATCGAGCTCGCCATCCTCAACGCCGGCACCCACGAACCTGTCGACGCCCAGCACTTCGATGCCGCGGTGTTCGACCGGCTGTTCGCCGTCAACCTGACCGGCACGGTCAACGGCCTCCACGCCATCCTGCCGCGCCTGATCGCACGCCGGACCGGTCAGGTTGCGCTGGTCGCCTCTGTCGCGGGCTATGGCGGCCTGCCGACCGCGGCGGCCTACGGCGCCACCAAGGCGGCGATGATCAATCTCGCCGAGGCGCTCAAGTTCGATCTCGATCCGCTGGGCGTGCGCCTGTCGCTGGTCAATCCCGGCTTCGTGCGCACGCCGCTGACCGACCAGAACCCGTTCCCCATGCCGGCGCTGATGGAGGTCGACGACGCGGCGCGGGCGCTGGTGCGCGGTCTGGCGCGCGGCGGCTTCGAGGTGACCTTCCCGCGCCGTTTCACCTACGTCGTGAAACTGCTGCGCTTGCTGCCCTACCGCCTCTACTTCCCCCTGGTCGCACGTCTCACCGGCAAGTGACGCGGGCGCGTCACGCGGCACCTCCCCTTTGAGGGGATAGGGGGATGGCGAGGGGATGGAGGGGTGGCGCTTGCGCGGCCGTAAAGGGTGGTTC
>JACQAI010000446.1 GCA_016195115.1 Pseudomonadota bacterium | reverse complement strand
GGCGAGGCGCAGCAGGGTCGGCTCGCTCCAGGCGCGGCCCGTGAAGGTCGCGCCGTAGGGATAGTCGGGCGTCTCCTTGGCGCCGACCCCGGCGACGAAGCCGGCCGGCACCTGGACGCTCGGATAGCCGGCCTTGGCGGCGATCGAGGCGCCGGCGTTGGCCGGGAACAGCACGGCGTCGAGCTTGTGCGCGCTCATGTAGGCGTCGAGCCCGAGCTTCTTCGCCGCCTTGAGGTCCATGGCGCGCGCCGATTTGTACTCGAGCTCGCTGAGATCGCCGCGCGTGGCGTTGGCGGCGAGGAAGATGTCTTGGCCGAAGCGCAGCGCGCGCTCGGCGTTGGCGGCGTTGAACGCGACGATGTCGGCCATCGTGCGCATTTCTGTGCCGGTCGCCCAGTCGCGCAGGTAGGCGTTGAGGTCGTGCTTGAGCTCGTAGACGAACACGATCGGCAAGCGCTGCACCTGATGGCGCGCCGGGCTTTCGGGATTGCGGTTGAGGATGGCGATCTCGGTGCCCGGGCCGCCGATCCAGCCCTCGGTCGGGATGCTGGCGCGCACGATCACGGCGCCGGCGGCCTCGAGCGCCGCGATCGCGTCCTGCATCACCTTGGCGGCGCGCGGCGGCAGCGGCCGGTAGTAGACGTCGTTGCCCGGGTCGTCGGCGACGCTCGGCACGCCGATGCGGGCGCCGCGCAGCCCGTCCTTGTCGAGGTACGCGGTGTAGTCCTTCGGGCGTTTCAGGCGCTGGGTGATCGGATCAAGCGGATCGGGCACCGCCAGCACGTTGAGCAGAATGGCGGCGTCGCGCACCGTGCGGGCCATCGGGCCGGCGATGTCCTGGCTGGCGGCGATCGGCACGATGCCGGCGCGGCTGATCAGGCCGACGGTCGGCTTCACGGTGACGACGCCGTTCTGGTTGGCCGGCGACAGCAGCGAGCCCGAGGTCTCGGTGCCGATCGCCGCGACCGCCAGCCCGGCGGCGACCGCGACCGCCGAGCCGGCGCTCGAGCCGCCCGGCAACACGATCGGGATACGATTGTCCTCGAGATCGGGGACGTAGGGATTGCGCACCTGGCCGCCCAGCGAGCTGTAGCCCGACGGCATGCCGACCGCGAGGATGTTGGCGAACTCGGTCAGGTTGGCCTTGCCCAGGATGATGGCGCCGGCGTTGCGCAGCAGCTTCACGACCGTGGCCTCGCGCTTGGCGCGCGCGTCGGCCAGCGCTAGCGAGCCCGCGGTGGTGTGTTGGCGGTCGGACGTCGCGATGTTGTCCTTGATCAGGATCGGGATGCCGGCGAGCGGCTTCTTGTTGGGCTTGTCGTCGAAGCGCGCCGCCAGCTTGACGGCGTCGGGATTGATTTCGCGCACGGCGTTGAGCTTCGGTCCGGCGCGATCGTAGGCCTCGATGCGCGCCAGGTAGGCACGGGTCAGGGCGGTCGCGCTGGTGCGGCCGGCGGCGAGCGCCGCGCGCAAGTCGGTGATCGTCGCATCCTCGACGCACATGGTGTCCTCCGCGCGCGCGGCGCCTGGCGCGTACGAGAAGCTAAGGCACAGCGCGATCGTCAGCCGCAAGCGCATGGCAGAGCTCTCTCCATACTCTCTGGCATTGACATATATATACTGTGAAGGTATATATCTGTCAATGCCGACGCATCCCCCCACCGTCACGCGCGACCCCGCCGACCGGCGCCTGTGGCCCGGCACCGCCGGGGCGGCCCGTGCCCTGCATTTCCCCTGCATTTGCAGGCCCGCGGTCGCGCGCCGAGCGTCGGCGAGGCGCCACGGCGATCAGGCGAGACCCCTGTTAATTCCCTGTTTAAACAGGGCGCGCGTGCAGCGGGATACCGCCACGGGCTCAGTACCCGGCGGCGCGGTCGACGACGTTGACCGGCGCCTGGCCGGCGAGCACGCGGCGGATGTTGTCGACGATCTGCGGCGCCGCGGTCTCCGGGTAGCCGGCGGTGGCGTTGTGCGGCGTCATGGTGACGCGCGGGTGGCGCCAGTAGCGGTGGTCGGCCGGCAGCGGCTCGTCGCGGAAGACGTCGAGCACGGCGTGGCGCACGCGGCCGCTATCGAGCGCCGCCAGCAGGGCGTCGTCGACCACGACGCGGCCGCGCCCGGCATTGACGAAGGCGGTGCCGTCGCGCATGTGCGCGAACACCCCGGCGTCGATCAGATTTTCGGTCGCGGCGGTCAGCGGCAGCAGGCAGACGACGATGTCGCAATCCTTGAGGAACGCCGGAAGCTGGTCGCGGCCATGGAAGCAGTCGACCCCGGCGACCTGCTTCGGCGTGCGGCTCCAGCCGCTGACCTGGAAACCGATGCGCGCCAGCATGTCGGCGGCGTGGCCGCCGAGATTGCCGAGGCCCATCAGGCCGACCCGCGTACGCCGGGTGTCGGCCGGGTGGATGTAGTGCCATCGCGCCGCGCGCTGCGCCTCGGCGAGCTCGGGCAGGCGCCGGTGCAGCGCCAGCACGTGCAGGACGACATATTCCGTCATGCCGCGGGTCAGCTCGGGATCGACCAGGCGAACGATCGGGATGTTTCGCGGCAGATGCGGGTCGGCGAAGATCGGATCGACCCCGGCGCCCAGGTTGACGACCAGCTTGAGATTGGGAAAGGCGTTGAGCGCGCCGTCGGGATGGCGCCAGACCAGCGCCGCGACGACGTCCTCGACCCGGCCGGTCTCCGGCCACACCCGCACCTCGAGCTCGGGCATCAGCGCGCGCAAGGCCGCACCCCAAGCGACCGGATCGTCGGAGTTGCTGGCGAAGATCAGCGCGGGCGCGGGCATGGCCCGAGCGTTGCACAAAAACGCGGCGCCGCCAAAGCCGGCGGCGGCGCCGGCAAGGGGCGGCGGTTGCGCGCACCCGTGGCGGACAGGATGATCTGCGGATGGTCGGCTTAGCGAACCACCTCCGCGACGAAGTCGCGCTCGCCGACCAGCTGTTCGACGAGCTGCGCGCGCACACCGGCGATCCGCCGGGCGTGACGCGCGCGTCCTACGGCGCCGGCGAGCGCTACGCCCATGCGCGCATCGCCGCGCTGGCGCGTACGCTCGCGCTCGAGGTCACGACCGACGTCGCCGGCAACCTCTACGCCACCTTGCCGGGACGCGACCGCGCCGCGCCGACCGTGATGATCGGCTCGCATCTCGACAGCGTGCCGCACGGCGGCAACTACGACGGCGCCGCCGGCGTGGTCGCCGGCGTGGCGGCGCTGGCGCGCTGCCGCGCCGCCGGCTGGACACCGGCCCAGGACATCACCGTGATGGGCATCCGCGCCGAGGAGCTGTCGTGGTTTCCCAGCCACTACATCGGCAGCCGCGCGGCGTTCGGCCGGCTGCCTGCCGACGTGCTCGATGGCTGCGTCCGCTTCGACAGCGGGCGCACGCTCGCCGATCACATGCGCGAGGAGGGCTTCGATCCCGACGCGGTGCGGCGCGGCGAGGCACACCTGCGGCGCGACGCCATCCGCTGCTACATCGAGCTCCACATCGAGCAGGGGCCGGCGCTGGTCGGTGCGGCGCTGCCGGTCGGCATCGTCACCGGCATCCGGGGCAACCTGCGCTACAAGCATTGCCGCGTGCTCGGCGCCTACTCGCATGCCGGCGCGGTGCCGCGCCAGCACCGCCGCGACGCCGTCATGGCCGCCACCGCGTTCGTCCACGCGCTCGAGCAGCATTGGCTCGCGCGCGAGGCCGCCGGCACCGACTTCGTCTGCACGGTCGGCCAGCTCTTCACCGATGCCAGCCAGCACACCATGACGAAGATCCCCGGCGAGGTCCGCTTCACCATGGACATCCGCAGCGACGACAACGCGGTGCTGATGGACACGCACGCCGAGCTGGTCGCGACGGCCGCGCGCATCGCCGCGGCGCGCCGGGTCGACATCGATCTCGGCGCCTACATGAACGCGCCGCCGGCGCGCATGGACGGCGACCTGCGCGCGCTGCTGTGGGAGCGTGCCCGCGCGCTCGACGTGCCGGCGATGGACATGGCGAGCGGCGCCGGCCACGACTGCGCCGTGTTCGCCAATGAGGGCGTGCCGAGCGCGATGATCTTCGTGCGCAACGACCACGGCAGCCACAACCCGGACGAGGCGATGGCGATCGCCGATTTCGCCAAGGGGCTGCGGCTGCTGGTCGGTTTGATCGAAAGCTTGGGCTAGGTCCGCTCAGCTGGCGAGCAGCAGGCGGACCTTGTCGAGCAGCTGGGCGCGGTCGAGCGGCAGCGGCAGGATGTCGTCGGGGCGCGGCCCGCCCTGACCGTTGGGCACCGGCGCGCGGCTGACGTACAGCAGCTTGGGCGGCACCGCCCACCGCTGCGCCAAGCGGGTGAGCGCCTGGCCCCCCGGGTTCGCGGCCGACAGCTGCAGGTCGCTGATCATGACGTCGACGCCCAACCGGTCGACCATGTTCAGCGCCGCGGCGAAATCCTCGCCCGCGATGACGTCGTAGCCGGCGCTGGTCAGCGCGTCGACCATGGCCTTGCGCCGGCTGCCGTCGTCCTCGACCACCAGGATGGTCTTTTTCATGGCGCGCCCTCCTGCCCGCGATGGCAGGCGCGCGGCGGCGCGGAAGCAACGGCTTAATACGATGGCAAAAAGCGAATCGCCGACGAGGCCGCGGTCATCAGCTACGACGCGAACGACCGCCGACCAATACAAATTCCGGCGGTATCTGCGGCGCCCGGCGGCTCCGCCGCCTGCTGCGTCAAGCCGGGCCGCCGCGCGTGATGCGGTCGATCGCGCCCAGGTCGTCGGCGGTGAGCGCCCAGCCGGCGGCACGCGCGTTCTGCTCGAGCTGGTCGGGCTTGGTCGCGCCGGCGATCACGCTGGCGACGGTCGGTCGGGCGGCCAGCCAGCTGAACGCCAGCTCGAGCATGGTGTGGCCGCGTTCGGCGCAGAAGGATTCGAGGCGTTCCACGATGGTCCAGTTGTCCTCGGTCATGAAGCGGTCGGTCAGGCGCTGCGTCGTGGTCAGGCGCGCCGAGGCGGGCAGGGTCGTGTTGCGCTTGTACTTGCCGGTGAGCAGGCCGCTGGCGAGCGGGAAGTAGGGCAGCAGGCCGAGACCGTAGGCTTGCATCGCCGGCACCAGATCCTTCTCGATGCCGCGCACCACCAGGCTGTACTCGTCCTGGCACGATACGAAGGCGTTGAGGCCGTGGTGCCGCGCCGTCCAGGTCGCCTCGACGACCTGCCAGGCCGCCATGTTGGAGCAGCCGATGTAGCGCACCTTGCCCTGGCGCACGAGATCGTCGAGCGCGCGCAAGGTCTCCTCGATCGGCGTCAGGGGATCGGGCCGGTGCAGCTGGTAGAGATCGAACCAGTCGGTCTTGAGCCGCTTCAGGCTCGCCTCGACCGCCGCCATGATGTAGCGGCGCGAGCCGCCCTTGAGGGTCTCGGCGGGGTCCATCTCGATGCCGAACTTGGTCGCCAGCACGATGTCCTTGCGCCGTGCGCCCAGGATCTCGCCCATGATGGTCTCGGAGCCGCCCTTGTTGCCGTAGACGTCGGCGGTGTCGAGCAAGGTGATGCCGAGGTCGATCGCCTTGTGGATGACCGCCCGCGAGGCCTCCTTGTCGATCCACATGCCGAAATTGTTGCAGCCGAGGCCGACCACCGAGACCCGCAGGCCGGAGGTTCCGAGATTGCGCTGTTCCATAAGGGTCCTTCCGTTCACCCGCGCTCGCACGGGCGCGAGCGAACACGCCGACAGTCTGCGGCAGCCCCGCGCGCGCCATCAAGAGCATCGGGGCGCTTGAAGGCATGCGCGCGCGCGCCTAGACAGGAGGAAGGTGGGAGGAAGGGGCATGTCGAGGATCGACCGGGCCGTCAACATCGAGGACTTGCGCGTGATCGCCAAGCGGCGCCTGCCGCGGCTGTGCTACGACTTCATCGAGGGCGGCGTCGAGGACGAGGTCGGGCTCAAGCGCAACGCCGACGGCTTTCAGCGCCACCGGCTGGTACCGCGCTATCTGGTCGACGTCGCTCGGCGCGATCAGGCCGCGACCGTGTTCGGGCGCACCTACGCGAGCCCGTTCGGGATCGCGCCGACCGGGCTCGCCGGGCTGTGGCGACCGGGCGCCGATCTGATGCTGGCCGCGGCCGCGCGCG
>JACQAI010000445.1 GCA_016195115.1 Pseudomonadota bacterium | reverse complement strand
TGGGCTAGGGGTGGGCTAGGCGATACGGGCGATCGGTCGCACGATGCTGCGCGCGAGCACGAGCGCCAGGAGCAGGCCCAGCCCGAGCGCGGCGCCGACGCCGATCTCGATCGCGCGCACGATCGCTTCGCCGAGCGTCGTCGCGTCGTCGCGGACGACGAGCCCAAACTCTTTCGTGGCCTCGATCAGAAGATCGAACCGCTCGTCGATCCGGTCGATCAATGCGTCGCGGGTCAGCACGAGGTCCAGGCGATCCTGACCGGCATCCGCGCCGCGCAAGATGGCGTCGCCCAGACGCGTCGTCAGCATCGCGTACTCGCGAACCATGTCGCGGATCTGCCCGACCAGGGCGACGCCCGGCTGACCGGCAAAGCGCTCCTCGACGATCGTGAGGTCGTCGGAGACCGACTGCTCGAGCAAGACCACCATGCGGGGCAGGCCGATCATCGCGATGCGGTCCTGGGTCGAGAGCACCATCGCCATCGTGCGGTCCTGACGCAGGAACTGATCGAGGGCGCTGCGCGAGAAGTCTCCGGCCATCAGGGTCTGGTCGTACAGAACCCCGGTCATCGCGCTGACCTGGCCGACCCCGGTCGCGGCGTACCAGCCGGTCGCCGTGTTGAGGCCGATCAATGCCGCGAAAGCGAGCAGAAGTTTGATGCGGATCGCCATGGCTACCTCGTCACCTTGACCTTCATGCGCATCTGCGGATGGATCGCGCATTGCACGTCGGCCTCGCCGACGTTCTCGAACTTGACCTCGCTCGACGCGCCGGGCTTCTGGGTTCGCAGATCGAACGCCATGCCGGGAGTCTTCGAGAACACGTTGTGGGTGAATGGATCGCGGTTCGTGAACGTGACGGACTGGCCCTGGCGAATCGCCACCTCGGGCTCCGAAAACTTCCGCGCTTCCTGGGTGACCCCGGCGCTTTCTGCCCAAGCGGCCTCGGCAAGCAGGAAGGTCAGCGCGATCAAGGCGAGTTTCATGGCGGGCCTCCGGCTGCGATCCATGACGGTGCTCAGCGCGCCGTTCGGCGGCCGACGGCGGGCGTCGGCGCGGCTTGGCCGTCCGCCGTCAGGGTCGCGAGGAAATCGATCAGGTCGCGCGTCTCCGGCTCGGTGAGCGCGAGCGGTTTGATTTCCTCCGCCAGGCTCGGGCGCTGCGTGCCGCCGATCCGATAGTGCTCGATCACCGCCGCCAAGGTCGGCAGCGAGCCGTCGTGCATGTAGGGGTCGCGGCGGGCGACGTCGCGCAAGGTCGGCGTTTTGAAGCCATGCTCCATCGACGGCAGGTCGAGGATTTCGGCGCGTCCGCGGTCGGCGTCCGGCAGGCCGATATCGTGGAAGCCGTTGTCGGTGAAATTCCAGCCCGCATGGCAGGTCGCGCAGTTCGCCTTGGTGTTGAACAGCGCGAAGCCGCGCTTGGCGGAAGGCGGGATCGCGGCCTCGTCTCCGGCGATCCAGCGGTCGAAGGGGGCGGTGCCGGAAACGATCGTGCGCTCGTAGGTTGCCAGCGCCTTCGCGATGGTCCCGAGCGTGACGCCCTCGCCCGGGAACGCCCCGGCGAACGCGTCGCGGTAGCTCGCGATCGCCGTCAGTTTCGCGGCGAGCCGGTCGAGGTCCTGATTCATCTCGCCGGGCGCCGCCATCGGTCCGACCGCCTGCTCCTCCAGCGTCGCGTTGCGGCCGTCCCACATGAGCGGCGCGACCCAGGCGGCGTTGAGCACGGTCGGCGTGCGGCGCGGCAGCACGTTCATCGCATGGCCGATGCCGCGGGGGAGCCCGTCGCCCCAGGACAGGCTCGGGTTGTGGCAGCTCGCGCAGGCGATATTGTCGTCGCCCGACAGCCGGGGATCGAAGAATAGCCGCTCGCCGAGCTGCGCCTTGGCGGCGCTGTAGGGGTTGTCGCTGGGGAACGGTGTCGCAAGCGGCCGCGCGTAGAGCGCCTTGAGCGCCCCCGATGGGCCGCCGTGGTCGGTCGAAACGGTGTCCGAGACGGCGAGGAGCGCCGGTACGGTGGCGGCGGCGATCGCCAGCACGGCGAGAACACTAAGACGCATCATGCCACCGAGCCTCCCGAGTCCGTTCGTTGTCCCGCGTTGCGCTCCCGAGAGTGTCGGGTCTCGCGGTCGCGGCCTCCAGTTAAGTTCGGTGAGCATGTGTAAGGCGAGGCGACCCGGGTCGGCGCGATTTGGTCGATCGGCGAATCCGCGAGCATCGTGAGCATCCGGTGGGGCCGATCAGCTCGCGAGATACGGAACGACCCGCTGCTCGGCCCGCGCGATCGCCTCCTTGACGGTGCGCTTGCCCGAGGCGGCCTCGGCGAACATTTGCAGCACGATCTGATCCGACAAGATGGCCGCCGCCGCGTAGCCGAGCTCGCCCTTGTAGGCGAAGCTGCGGCAGCGGGCGGCGGCCTCGCGAAACACCGTCCGCTTGGGATCCTCGGTCCAGAACGGCAGCGCTTCGTAGTCCTTCAGCGTGTGGCTGAGATAGCCCGCGGCGCCTTGCAGCCAGGTGTCGTAGTGCGGGCGCTCCATGATGAAGCTCATGAACGCCTTCGCCGCGTTCGGGAACTTGGTGTGCTTGAACAGCATCATGGGGCGCATGATGTGGAGCTCGGCCGGTTGACCCAACGGGCCGATCGGGTAGAGCGCGTGATCGGTGTCGGCCGCCATCGGGCTGTGCGCGGCGGCAAGCTCGGCATAGATCGAGATCGGATTGTTGGTGCAGCCGATCGCGCCGGCCAGGTACGCCTTGTTGTTGCTGTCGTCGATCCAGGTCAGCGTGCCGTCGATGAAATGGGGATAGAGCTCGCGGGCGTATTCCAGCGCTTGGACCGTCTCGGGCCGGTTGATCGTCGGTTGGTTGGCCGCGTCGAACACCGCGCCGCCGAACTGCCACAGCAGCCAATGGACCCAACAGTGGCCGTCGGTCATCGAGGGACCGAGCGCCAGGCCCATCGGGTGCTTGTCCTTCTTCAGCTGCTGGGCCAGGCGGAGGAAGTCCGCGAGGTTGGTCGGAAAGGCATTGAATCCGGCTTGCTTCAGCCACGACACGCGATAGGTCATGTAGTTGCCGCTGAGCGCCACCGGCAGGCACATCCAGGCGCCCTCGTGGGTGCCGTATTCCGTCGCGATCGGATACCAGCCGCCCAGCTTGCGGCCGAGATGATCGGCGAGGTCTCCGAGGTCGATCAGCTTCTGGGGATAGAGATGCGCGTCGGCGTGGGTCGACCAGATGAGATCGGGTCCGCCACCCAGGGTCGCGGCCATGGCGGCCTTGACCGAGACTTGGAGGTTGGGCGCGCTGGTGATCTCGACCGGCACGCTGGTGGCGGCGGTGAACGCGTCGACGATCCGCTTGAAGGCATCGTGCTCGGCCTGCACG
>JACQAI010000444.1 GCA_016195115.1 Pseudomonadota bacterium | reverse complement strand
GGCGTGACGGATCGCGGCATAGAGGATCGAGACCGGTCCGGCATCGGGATAGATCTTTGCGACGTAGGGGCCGGCAATTGGGTCGTTCCGCGCGTCGATGGCGCGATGAACCAGCTTCTGGGACAGCGCCTGACGGATATCCGGCATCTCGTCGAACCGCGCGTCAGAGACGCGCTGGTGCGCGCGTGCACCGGCATCCCAGCGTTCCACGCACTGTGAACCCAGCCCCGCATCGTCGTACTGCCAGACGCTGACCAGGTCGATCGCCAGCGCGTCGGCGCCCTGGCGGGTGATGGCGCGCAGCTGCGCCGCCAGGCTGCGCTCGGTGAGCAGCTCGTCCTGGAGGATGCGCGTCATCGCCGCCTGGCTGCGCCGCAGCGTATGGTCGCGCTGTGCTATCTCCCGCTGCAGGGCGCGCCGACGGTCGGCCATGATGATCAGCATGCCGAAGCAACAGAGGCCGAGCACGATCGACAACGCGAACGGCAGCATCGCGGTCTCGAAGATCGCCGCGCGCCGCTCCGGGTCGTCGATCAGGAAGAGCGACGGCAGCAGCAGGAGCGAGATGGCGCCGCCGAGCGACGCGAGGTGGCCGATGCCGATCGACACGCCGCGCCGCGCTGCCCAATGCCGCAGTCCCCACGCCAGCAGCATCGACACCGCCAGCGAATAGATCGCGCCGGGCGCGCCGGGGCCGCCGATCTCCAGGCGATGGACGACGGCCGGGAGCGCGGCCATGACGCCGGCGAGCGGCCCGGCGAACACGGTGGCGAGCGCGACCAGGGTATTGCGCGCATCGAGGATGAAGCCCGGAAACACGGCGAGCGGCGCCAGCATGCTGAGCAAGGTCAGCACCGCGAAGATCGCCCCGCTGCACAACGTCGCGATCGGCGTCGGCCACCGGTCGAGCGACGCGCGCGCAAAGCTGTAGACGAGGATCCCAATCGCGAGCAGCGCGGCGTTCTGGCACAAGCTGATCAGCGCGCTCATATCTTCGCCCTTTGCACGGTCGCGCCAAGGCCGCCGCGACCGCCTGTGGTGCCGCCGATTGGGCCCGATCCATCGGGTGCCCGGCAAGCTCGAGCGGCAACCGGCGGCAATGTAAGGCGAAATCGGCGGCGAGGCCGGGCGCAGAGGGATAGGGTGCTGGCTCTCCGGGATAGCTATCCCGCGGCTGGTCAGCCGGCGGCCTGCCGCCAGGCGCGGCCCCAGGCCGTGAGGGGGTGGCGCGCGACCACGCCGACCGCCGCCGGGCGCCGCGCGGCGCGCGCGCGCAGCCGCGCATTGTCGCGACGCAGCAGCTCGATGTCGCGGGTCAGCTGGGCGATCGCCTCGGCGGCGTAGGCCAGGCAAGCCTCGAGCTCGTCGGGGCGGTCGGAGCCGGCCCCGCCGTCGGGCGCGGCCAAGTCCTTGGTCAGGAGGCGGCGCAGCGCGCGGGCCGCGGCCTGGACCTCGCCGGCATGGTCGGAATCGAGCAGGGCCAGCACCTTGCCGATCCGATGCACGGTCGTCGACGTCGTCATCACGCCACCCGTCCGTGGGCGTGGCGCGCCGGCAGCTCCGGGCTCGCGGCCAGCGCGGCGGCGAGCTCGGCGCCGGTGAGCGGCGGGCTGAACAGGTAGCCCTGACCTTCGGCGCAGCCGAGCTCGCGCAGATGCTGCCACTGCTCGGGCAGCTCGATGCCCTCGGCGACCACCGCCATCTCGAGGCTGGCGCCGAGCCGGACGATCGTCTTGGCGAGCTTGCGCATATCGGGGCTGCGATGCATCTCGACGACGAAGCTGCGATCGATCTTGAGCTTGTCGAACTTCAGGCGCGCCAGGTAGCTGAGACAGGAATAGCCGGTGCCGAAGTCGTCGAGCGACAGGCGCACGCCCAGCGCGCGCAGGCGCTCGAGCGTGTCGACCGCGCGCTCGGTGTCCTCGACCAGCAACGACTCGGTGATCTCGAGCTCGAGGCGATGCGGCGCCAGGCCGGTCTCGGCGAGGATCGCGGCGACCCGCTCCGTGATGTCGGCTTGGCGGAGCTGCAGCGCCGACAGGTTGACCGCGACGTGGAGATCGTCGCGCGCCCATCCGGCCGCGGTCCGGCAGGCGAGGCGCAAGACCTGCTCGCCGAGCGCCCGGATGGCGCCGGTCTGCTCGGCGATCGGAATGAAGCGATCGGGCAGCACGGTGCCGCGCGTCGGATGGCGCCAGCGCACCAAAGCCTCGGCCCCGATGATGCGGCCGTCGGCGATCCGTACCTTGGGCTGGAACACGACGTCGATCTGGTCGGTGCCGATGGCGCTGTGCAGCTCGATCTCGAGCCGGTGCCGCTCGCGCAGCGCCTGCTCGAGATCGGGCCGGTAGAACCCGTAGGCCGGTCCCGGCGTCGAGCCGACCTGATGCTTGGCGAGATCGGCGCGCATGAGCGCGTGCTCGCTGCTGTCCAATGAGGTGCCGCCGATCAGCGCGATGCCGGCGTGCACGCCGATCTGCAGCCGGTGACTGTCGATTTCGAAGGGCGTCGACAGGCGCTCGATGATGGTCTCCACGACCCGCGTCGCGCTCGCTTCGTCGTCGGTGCCCTCGAGCAGCACGGCGAACTGGTTGCCGCCCAGCGCGGCGACCAGGTCGGATGCGCCGGCGATGGCGTCGAGGCGCCGTGACGCGTCGATCAGCAGCGTGTCGCTGACCGGGTGGCCGAACAGCGCGCGGATCGGCTCGAGACCGTCGACGTCGATCAGGATGAGGGCGGCCTGGCGCCGGTCGGCGCGCGCCACCGTCGCGTCCAGGCGCTCGCGCAGCGCCGCCCGGTTGGGCAGCCCGGTCAGGTCGTCATGCAGCGCCATGTGCTCGATCAGCGCGGCCTTGCGCCGCGTCTCGGTCATGTCCTGGCCGTAGACGTTGGCATAGCCGAGATCGGGCATCGGCATCACGGTCATGACGAACACGCCGTCGCCGATCGCGGATTCGAGCGTGTGCGGATGTCCGGCGGCGAGCGCGTCGCGCACCAGATCGCGCCAGCTCTCCGGCACCGAGGCCCCGATCGCGCAGCGCCAGTGGCCCAGGATCGGCTCGGCCGGGCCGTTGGCGAACAGCAGCAGCCCGCTGCTGGCGATGCGCAGCACCGGGTTCGGGCTCTGGCTGACCAGCCGCGCCGTCTGCTCGACCGTGATGATGGCATGGCGCAAATTGTCGTTCTTCGCTTCGAGCTGCTCGGTCAACGCGCGGTTGGCGATGTAGACCTCACCCAATCGGGTGAGACGAGCCAGATTCTCGCGCACCAGCAGCGCGCAGAAATTGGCGCCGAACTGCGGATAGAGCGCGATATAGTCGATCGCCGCATCGCGCGTGATCCGCAGCAAGGTTGCCGGACCGAGCGCCCGAATCGTCACGATCGGCGGCTCGGCGCTGAACAGCGCCCGCTCGCCGAAGAATTCGCCGGCTTGGAGCTCGCGCAGGCGTTGGCCTTCGCGCTCGACGGCCAGGCGCCCGTTTATCACCAGATAAAAAGCATCCACCGCGCTTCCCGCCGCCATGACGGCGTGGCCGGCGGCCACCGCAACCTCGATGCCGAGCTCGAGAAAGCGCTTGAGCGACCGGCGATCGAGCGTCGCAAACGTCTGGTAGATCGGGTGATCCCGGCCCAGGCCGCGCGCCGCTCCGTGGTCTTGTTTCACTGTCGGCTCTCCGAACCAGCGGCCGGCTGATCCGGTCCGCGGACGGCTTGATAGCGCGGATCAACCGCTGGTGTGGCGGTGCGGAAGTCTAGCTATCCAATGAATTCGGATCGAAACCGGGATAGCTATCCCGCAAGGGTTCATGGTGTTTTAACGAAATTGTGCGGCTTTAGAGGGGACTTACGAGCCGCCTTACAAACAGGGGCGCGCGTGGCTGCTGGCAAGCAAACCCGGATCGTGATCGCGGACGATCATCCTCTCTATCGCGAGGCGCTCACCGCGGTGTTCGATCGCGCCGGCGATATCGAGACGTTGGGCGCGGTCGATTCGTTGGATGCGGCGCTCGAGGCGGTGGCGGCGGGTGACGTTGCCCTGGCGCTGCTCGATCTCGACATGCCGGGGATGAACGGCGTCACGGGCATCGCCAAGGTGCGCGAGCGCCATCCCGACATGCGCGTCGCCGTGATCTCCGGGTCGCTCGGCGCCGGCAAGATCCGCGAGGTGCTGGCGGCGGGCGCGTGCGGCTATCTGCCCAAGACGTTCGACCCGAGCATGATCCTGGCCGCCGTGCGCCTGATGCTGTCGGGCGCGATCTACGTTCCGCCCGATGTGCTGGTTGACGGGGTCGACGGCGGCGGTGGCCGCGAGGCGCGCCCAGCCGCCGGCGCCGCCAATCTGACGCCGCGCGAGCTCGAGGTGCTCCGCATGCTGGCCAAGGGCTCCCCCAACAAGGAGATCGCGCGCGCCATCGGCGTCGCCGAGGTCACCGTCAAGCTGCACACTCGGCGCATTCTCGAGAAGCTCGGCGTGCGCAACCGCGCGGCTGCCGCCGCGCTCGCGGTCAGCCGCGGCCTGGTCGGCGAGGATCAGCCGAAATAGCCGCGCGGCAGGGGCGCAAGCCCCGCGAGCGCCAACAGAAACCAGCGCGGCAGGGGCGCAAGCCCCGCGAGCCCGAGCAGCTGCTGTTCTTTCGGGCATCATCCCGATGGACCGGGGACTTGCGCGGCCGCGTCGGCATAGGGTGCCGCTCCCGCAACCCCGTGCCGTCGAGACGCCCATGGCTTCGGTACTTGTGGTCGATGATCACGAGGCATTCCTCATCTTCGTCAAGCACGGCTTGAGCCGCCACGGCTACCATTCGCTGGTCGCGACCTCCGCCAAGGCGGCGCTGCGGTTGCTGGAGACCGAGCCCGTCGAGATCGCGGTGATCGACGTCGTGATGCCGGACATGGACGGCATCGAGCTGCTGCGCGAAATTCGCGATCGTCATCCGAGCCTGCCGGTCATCGCCATGACGGGTGCCGGCGATGGGCTGCGCCAGCCGGTCGCGACCCTGCTAAGCGTCTTGGGCGCGTGCGCGGTGCTGATCAAGCCGTTCGAGCCGGCGAGCCTGATCCGCGCGATCGAGGACTGCCGGTCGGCCGCAAGGGCGGCGCCCCCGGCGGCTCAGGGATAGCTATCCCGCGCTATCCGGCGGGACCGCCGCGCTATCCGCCTGCGCCGGTGACAGGGGCCGGGACGATGCGGCACATCATGTACCAGCCGTTCATCCGGAGAGGTTCCAATGTTTGCCCCGATCAGCCGCGCGCTGAACAATTTCAGCATCAAGGTCCGCATCGCGTCGTCGTTCGCGATGCTCGTCATAGTCATCGCCACGCTCGGCGGCTTCGCGATCGACGCCGCCGGCCGCATCCATCAAGCCACGGTCGAGATTCAAACCAGCTGGCTGCCCAGCGTCCGCGAGCTCGCCACCCTGCGCTATCTGGGCGTCCGCCACCGGGCGATCGCCGGGCGCCACGTCATGCTCGAGAGCGATCCCGACAAGGTCGCGGTCGACGGCCGCTTGGCGAAGATCCTCGAGGAGATCAACGCCACGCGCCGGCGCTACCAGCCGCTCATCTCCTCGCAGCAGGAGCGCGACCTGTACCGGGCCGCCGACGCCAAGCTCAACGAGTATCTCGCGGCAATCGACAAATATGTCGCGCTGTCGCACGCCCATCAGAAGGACGAGGCGACGACCGCTTACGCCAAGGTGGCCTCGCCGATCAGCATCGAGGCCGAGGTCGCCATCGGCAAGGTGATCGCGCTCAACGACCAGGGCGCCACCGACGCCGAGGCCCGGTCGCAGGCGGTGTTCGCCGCGACGCGCCAGCTGATCGTCGCCGGCATCGTCGGCGCATTGCTGCTCGCGTGCTTGGCCGGCTGGTATTTGATCCGCAATGTCGCCAAGCCGGTGATCGCCATGACCACGGCGATGGGCCGGTTGGCCGATCACGACATCGACGTCGCGATTCCGGCGGTCGGCCAGAAGGACGAGATCGGCCGCATGGCCGACGCCGTCCAGGTGTTCAAGGACAACATGATCAAGGGCGACGAGCTGGCGGCCGCGCAGGCCGAGGCCCAGGCCGCGCGCGAGCGGCGGACGCAGCTGATCGACGAGCTGACGCAGCGCTTCGACCACGAGGTCAACGGCGTCGTGCAGGGGCTCGCCGCGGCGTCGACCGAGCTGCAGTCGTCGGCCGCCTCGATGAGCGCCACCGCCGAGGAGGCGAGCCGGCAATCGAGCGCCGTCGCGGCGGCCTCGGAGCAGACCTCCGCCAACGTGCAGACCGTCGCCACCGCGACCGAGCAGCTCAACGCCTCGATCGCCGAGATCGGCACGCAGATCAATCAATCGGCGACGATCGCGCGCAATGCGGTCGAGCAGGCGGCCGAGACCGATCGCACCATGAAGGCGCTCAACGACGGGGCGCAGAAGATCGGCACGGTCGTCAAGTTGATCAACGACATCGCGAGCCAGACCAACCTGCTGGCGCTCAACGCGACGATCGAGGCGGCGCGCGCCGGCGAGGCCGGCAAGGGCTTCGCGGTGGTCGCCACCGAGGTCAAGAACCTGGCTTCCCAGACGGCCCGTGCGACCGAGGAGATCTCGAGCCAGATCGGCGCCATTCAGGCGGAGACCGCACGCGCGGCGCACGCCATCGAGGCGATCGGCCGCACCATCACGGCGATCAGCGAGTCGGCGACCACGATGGCGTCGGCGGTCGAGGAGCAGGGCGCGGCGACCCGCGAGATCGCCCGCAACGTCCAGCAGGCGGCGGGCGGCACCCAGGAGGTCACCGGCAACATCGCCGGCGTCAGCCAAGCCGCCGGCGAGACCGGCGCTGCGGCCGCGATGGTGCTGTCGGCCTCGGGCGACGTCGCGCGCGGCTCGAGCGCGCTCAAGGACAGCGTCACGACCTTCCTCACCCGCGTGAAGGCGGCCTAGGTCGGCGTCTTTACCCCGGCGCGCGCGGCCTGGAGGGCGCGCCAGACGCGCTCGGACGTCACCGGCATCTCGATGTGCGTGATGCCGAACTCGGCCAAGGCGTCGACGATGGCGTTGACGATGACGCCGAGCGCCGGCGTGATGCCGCCTTCGCCGCCGCCGCGGAAGCCGAGCGGGTGCGTCGTCGAGGGCACCTCGCTGAGCGCGGTGGTGAACATCGGCAGATCGCCAGCGCGCGGCATCGCGTAGTCGAGGAACGACCCGGACAGCAGCTCGCCTGTTCCGGTGTCGTAGAAGCACTGCTCCCACAGCGCCTGGCCGATGCCCTGGGCGGCCCCACCGTGCGCCTGGCCGTGCAGGATCAGGGGGTTCACCGCGCGACCGACGTCGTCGACGGTGGTGTAGCGCGCCAGCACGACTTCGCCGGTCTCGGGATCGATCTCGACCTCGCCGACATGCCAGCCGTGCGGGAACGACGACACCTTGCTGACGACCTCGGCGGCCGCCGCGAGCGGACCGCGCAGCGCTTCGGCCAGGTCCTTGCGGGTCTCGGCCGCCGCGGCGACCTCGAACAGCGACACCGCATGATCGGTGCCCGCGATGGTGAAGCGGCCGTCGGCGAACCTGATGTCTTCGTCGGCCGCCTCGAGCAGGTGGGCGGCGATGCGCACGCCCTTGGCGATGATCTCCTGCGACGCCTTGAACAAGGTCGTGCCGGCGTGGCGCATCGAGCGGCCCGAGTGCGAGCCGCCGCCGGCCGTCACGATGTCGGTGTCGCCGGTGATCAGGCGCACGCGCTCGCCGGCAACGCCCAACCACTCGGTGATCAGCTGGGCGAAGCTGGTCTCGTGGCCCTGGCCGCTCGATAGGGTGCCGATCACCACGTCGATGTGGCCTTCCGGCACGACCGTGACGGCGGCCCGCTCGTGCGGCGCGCCGCTCGCCGACTCGATGTAGGCGCCGACCCCGATGCCGCGCAGACGCCCACGTCCGGCGGCTTCGGCGCGGCGCCCTGGAAACCCGTCCCACTCGCCCAAGGCCAGCGCGCGCTCGAGCACGGCGTCGAAGTGGCCGCTGTCGTACGGCATGCCGAACGGGTTGCGGTACGGCATGGCGGACTGCGGGATGACGTTGCGCCGGCGTAGCGCCGCGCGATCGAAGCCGTGGGCCTGCGCGGCGCGATCGATCAGCCGCTCCATCACGAACATGACCTCGGGCCGGCCGGCGCTGCGATAGGGCGCGGTTGGCGCGGTGTTGGAGAACACCGCGCGGGCGCGCGCATGCACGACCGGGATCCGGTAGAGGCTCGACATCAGCTCGGTGCCCTTGGTCAGCGGCACGAACGACAGGCTGTAGGCGCCGAGATTGCTCAGGTTCGAGGCGCGCAGGGCCAGAAAGTTGCCGTCGCGATCGAGCGCCAGCGCCGCTTCGACCGCGAGGTCGCGACCCTGGTAGTCGGTCAGGAACGCCTCGCTGCGCTCGCAGGTCCACTTGACCGGTCGGCCGACGCGGCGCGCCGCCCACGCGACCAGCAGGAATTCCGGGTAGGACGAGTTGCGCGTGCCGAAATTGCCGCCGACCTCGCGCGCGATCACGCGCACGCGATCCTCGGGCACGCCGAGCATCTCGGCGAGATCGCGCTTCGGCCGCACCACGCCGCCGCCGCCGGCGTACAGGACGTAGCGCGCCTCGTCGGCGTCGTAGACGCCGACCGCGGCGCGCGGCTCCATCGGCACGCCGGTGACGCGCTGCACCCAGGTCTCGAGTGTGACGACGTGGGCGGCCCGCGCGAACGCCGCGTCGGTCGCCGCTCGATCGCCGACCTCGGCGTCGAGCGTGACGTTCGACACCGCGTCGTCCCACAGCTTCGGCGCATCCGCGCGCGCCGCGTGGCGGCTCGCGACCACGGCAGGTAGGGTCTCGTAGTCGATCGCGATCCGCTCGGCGGCGTCCTTGGCTGCAGCCAGCGTCTCGGCGATCACCATCGCGACGCCCTCGCCGACGAAGCGCACGCGCTCGATCGCCAGCGGGAAGTGGCGCGCGACGTAGGTCGCCGAGCCGTCGGTGTTGACCAGCTTGATGTCAGGCGGGCTCTGCGCCGCCGGCGCGTGGGGAAACGGCTTGATGCCGTCGGCCACCAGGTCGGCGCCGGTCAGCACCGCGAGCACGCCCGGTGCGGCGCGTGCGGCGGCGGTGTCGACGACGCGCAGCCGGGCGTGGGCGTGCGGCGCCCGCACCAGAGCGGCGTAGGCCTGGCCCGGCAGGTCGACGTCGTCGCTGAAGCAGCCGGCACCGGTCAGCAGCCGCTGGTCCTCGACCCGCGGCACCCACGCGCCGATGCCGCTCTTTCCGTCGTGTGCGTCCATGGCGTGGAATTCGACCACAGCGCAGGGCTTGGCGACAACCACCCCCACCCCTCCCTACCCCCTTGAGGGGGAGGGAGGGGTGGGGGGTATCGCGAGCGCGAAACGCGGCGCTAGCATGGCGACGGCAGCCGAAGGGAGTTCCGGTCAAGTTGCCATGGCCCATGACGTGTTCATCAGCTACTCGAGCAAGGACAAACCAGTCGCCGACGCGGCGTGCGCGGCTCTCGAGGCAGCGGGAATTCGGTGCTGGATCGCGCCGCGCGACATCATGCCCAGCATGGAGTGGGGCGAGGCCATCGTCGACGCGATCGCCGGTTGTCGGTTGATGCTGCTGGTTTTTTCGCAGAGCGCCAACGAGTCGCCGCAAATCCGCCGCGAGGTGGAGCGCGCGGTCAACAAGGGCGTGCCGGTGCTGCCGCTGCGCATCGAGGACGTCGCGCCGACCAAGTCCCTCGAATATTTCATGGGCACGGTGCACTGGCTCGACGCGCTGACGCCGCCGTTGCAAGAGCATCTCCAGCGGCTGACGCAAGCGGTGAGCGCGCTGCTGCAGATCGATATCGCCGCGCGCCCCGCGCCGGCACCGCCGACCCCCGGCGAGCCCGTGCCGAGCGCGGCACCTTCGGTCCGGCGGGAAGCGAACGCCGGTCCGTCGGCGGCGGCGGTCCGCACACGACGGCCGAGGGCGATCGTGATCGGGGTCGCGGTTGTTGCGGTCGTCGTCGGGCTTGGCGTGGCGGCGGTGTGGCGGATGTCCGACCGTCCGGTCGAGCCCCCGGTCGCGACGGCGATGCCGGTTCCAGCACCAGCTGCGCGGGTTACTGCATCGGTGGCCGGCGGCTTTCCCGTCTTTGTCGGTCAGACCTTTCGGGACTGCCCCGATTGCCCCGAGATGGTGGTGATCCCGGTGGGTGATTTCCTGATGGGGTCCGACGAGGCGTCGTCCGAGGCGCCGATCCATCGCGTCCAGGTCGGACAGCCGCTGGCGGTCGGAAAATTCCATGTGACGCGCGGCGAGTATGGGCGCTTCGTGCGGGAGACCGGCGGCCGTGGCGACACGTCGTGGCAGCAGACCGGCTTTGCGCAGGACGACCGTCATCCGGCGGTCAATGTGAGCTGGGAGGACGCTCAGGCCTACGCCCAATGGCTGGCGCGCAAGACCGGCCGGGGATACCGGCTGCCGACCGAGGCGGAGTGGGAGTATGCGGCGCGGGCCGGCACGACGACGCGCTATTCGTGGGGCAACGACATCGGGCGCGGCAACGCGGTGTGCGACGGCTGCGGCAGCCAGTGGGACGACAAGAGCACGGCGCCGGTGGGCAGCTTCTCGCCGAATCCGTTCGGCCTTCACGACATGCACGGCAATGCGTGGCAATGGGT
>JACQAI010000454.1 GCA_016195115.1 Pseudomonadota bacterium | reverse complement strand
GGATGCGGTGGTCGACGCGCTGATCGCCGCGGTCACCGACAGCTACGGATCCTTGTCGCACCGCTCCTACAAGCTCAAGGCGCGCTGGTTCGGCGTCGCGCAGCTCGATTACTGGGACCGCAACGCGCCGTTGCCCGAGGCCCCCGACCGCCTGATTCCGTGGGACGAGGCGCGTCGCGTCGTGCTCGACGCCTATCGCGCGTTCTCCCCCGATCTTGCCGCGATCGGCGGGCGCTTCTTCGAGCGCGCCTGGATCGACGCGCCGGTCAGGCCCGGAAAGTCGCCGGGCGCGTTCGCCCACCCGACGGTGCCGAGCGCGCATCCCTACCTGCTGCTCAACTACCAGGGCAAGGTGCGCGACGTCATGACCCTGGCGCACGAGCTCGGCCACGGGGTCCACCAGGTGCTCGCCGGCCCGCAGGGCCATTTCCTCTCCGACACGCCGCTGACCCTGGCCGAGACCGCGTCGGTGTTCGGCGAGATGCTGACCTTCCAGGCGCTGCTCAAGGCCGAGACCGATCCGACGCGGCGCAAGGTCATGCTCGCGACCAAGGTCGAGGACATGCTCAACACCGTGGTGCGCCAGATCGCGCTGCATGCGTTCGAGGCCAAGGTCCACGACGAGCGGCGCTCGGGCGAGCTCAGCCCGGACCGCCTGGCCGAGATCTGGCTCGAGGTGCAGACCGCCAGCCTCGGTCCGGCGCTACGCTTCGACGAGGACTATCGGCACTTCTGGGCCTACATCCCGCACTTCATCCACTCGGCGTTCTACGTCTACGCCTATGCTTTCGGAGACTGCCTGGTGAATTCGCTCTACGCGGTCTACCAGGGCGCCGAGCAGGGGTTCGCCCAGAAATATCTCGACATGCTGCGCGCCGGCGGCTCCAAGCACCACGCCGAGCTGTTGGCGCCGTTCGGCCTCGACGCCCGCGACAAGACTTTTTGGGCCAAGGGCCTCGGCGTCGTCGGCGCCATGATCGACGAGCTCGAGCAGCTCGGCTAGCGGACTTTCGGCCAGTCCTTGCCGCCTCCTCCCTCCGTCATTGCGAGCGACGCGAAGCAATCCAGAGCGGCCGCTGGATTGCTTCGTCGCTGTCGCTCCTCGCAATGACGGTTTAGAAAGACGTTATGTCGGACGAGAACACGATCGGCGGGCGGTTCAGGCGCTATGCCCAGGTGACGACGGCGGTCGGCGGGCTGGCGGCGCGGCTGGCCGGCGAGCGTTATCTCGGCATGCCGCTCGACCGCGGCAAGCACGCCGCCGATCTCAAGGCGGCGCTCGGCGGCATCAAGGGGCCGCTCATGAAGGTCGCGCAGTTGTTGGCGACCATCCCCGAAGCTTTGCCAAAGGAATACGTCCAACAGTTGACCCAGCTGCAGGCCAACGCGCCGGCGATGGGCTGGCCGTTCGTGCGCCGGCGCATGGCCGCCGAGCTCGGCCCCGACTGGCGCGCCAAGTTCGCCAGCTTCGAGCAGAGCGCGGCGGCGGCGGCGTCGCTCGGTCAGGTCCACCGCGCGGTCGGGCACGACGGCGCGAGTCTTGCGGTCAAACTCCAATACCCCGACATGCAGTCGGCGGTCGAGGCCGACCTCAACCAGCTCAAGGTCGTGTTCGCGATCTACGAACGCTACGACCGCGCGATCTGACCGGCGCAACCAGCTCGCCCACAACATGTTCCGCACCTGGTACGTGCCGTTCTACTTCTACGGCGTGATCCACGGCGATCCGCACCTCGGCAACTACACGGTGCGGCCGGACGGCGACATCAACCTGCTCGACTTCGGCTGCATCCGCACCTTCAAGCCCAGCTTCGTGCGGGGCGTCATCGACCTCTATCACGCGCTGATGAACGACGACACGGCGCTCGCCGTCCATGCCTACGAGACCTGGGGCTTCAAGAATCTGGCGCGCGAGACCATCGAGGTGCTGAACCGCTGGGCCGCCTACGTCTACGCGCCGCTGATGGACGACCGCGCGCGCAAGATCCAGGACACCTCGACCGGCATCTACGGCCGCGACATCGCCGAGACCGTGCACAAGGACCTGCGCCGCATCGGCGGCGTCACGCCGCCGCGCGAGTTCGTGTTCATGGACCGCGCCGCGATCGGCCTCGGCTCGGTGTTCCTGCACCTCAAGGCCGAGGTCAACTGGCACCGCCTGTTCAACAGCCTGATCGCGGATTTCTCGACCGAGGCGCTGGCCAAGCGCCAAACCGCCGCCTTCAAGAAAGCCGGCGTGCCGCTGCCGGTGTGACCCCGCGTTCCATTCTCCAGCCGTCATTCCCGCGCAAGCGGGGATCCAGGAGTCGAACGGCGGTGCGCGCGATCCTGGATACCCGCGTTCGCGAGGATGACGGATTGGGGTGTGCGCGAACGCGCTATTGAATCGTGACGCCGTAGTTGGTGTGGCCGGCGCCCGACGATGGGCCGTACTCGCCGTACTCGGCGCCGCTGAGGCGCGCGGCGGGCAGGCCGTCGAGCGCGCCCAGCATGGTCGCGAGGTTGCGGCCGCCCATCTCGACCTTGGTCTCGGGCGCGTAGGTGTCGAGGAAGCGGCGCGCCTCGGCGAGCTTGCCGGCGCCGAGCAGCGTCATGTAGTCGTGGTCGAGTTTCTGGTGTTCCTTTGTCGGCCACGCTTCGGGCGCGCGCACCAGCTTGTGCGACAACGCCGAGCTGGCGACGAACACGACGCGCTTGCCCGACTTCAGCGCGGCATCGCGCACCGCGACGCCGACCTGGTAGCACTCGTCGAGGTCGGCCATCACGCACGTCCCCATGGTGACGACCGGGATGCGCTGGGTCGGATCGAGATACTGCAGCGGCACGAAGGTGCCGTAGTCCCACTTGTAGTGCTCGGTGGTGTTGCGCTCGGCCAGCAGCCCCTTGGCCTTGAGCGCGTCGACCAGCACGGCACCGAACGCCGGATCGCCGGGGCGGTCGTAGGGCACGCCGGGGATCAGGTCGGGCAGCTCGTCCGAGACGCAGGCGCCGCGGTGATGGGCCTGGCAGGTCACGTACCACGTGAAGGTGGTGACCCAGTGCGCCGACTGGAGAACGATCACATCGGGCTCGAGCGCCTGGATGGCGCGGCCCATGGCGTACGAGCCCTTGATGACGCCGCGCAGAAAATCCGGCGCATTGGCCTCGATGCCGATGCGCGGCGAGTGCGACGCGATCGCGCTCATCAGGATCTGACCCGTCATCGCCACCCTCCGTCCGATCGGCCTCGACTCATAGATCACTTCGTCCGCCGGGGCGAGCGCGGGATCGCCGTCAGCGCTCGTCGCGGCGCTGCGCCCAGCTCAGGTGTACGGGTGCCTTGCGCTCGGCGGCGGTGCGCGGGCGATTGGGATCGGCGGCGCTGCGCCGCTCGCGGTCGCGCCGGATGTCGTCGATGCGCTGGTGCAGCATCGGGATGTCCCGCCACAGGGTGACGAACGCGGTGCGTTCGAGGGTCAGCAGGGTGGTCGGCTCGAGCGCCAGCAGACTGGCGGTGCGCGACACCGTCTCGAGCAGCGCGATCTCGCCGAAATGGTCGCCGTCGGTCAGCACGGCGATGCGGTGCTCGGGCTGATCGCCTTGGCGCTGGTCCACCGCGACTCGGCCGCGCACGATGATGTAGAACGTGCTGCCGGAGTCGCCCTGCCGGAAGATCACCTGCCCCTCGGAGCACTGTTGCGTGGCGAACACCGCCGAGACGCGCTCGAGCGCGTCGCGGTCGAGGCCGGCGAACAACGGGAAGCGGCCAAGCCGCTCGGCGTCGATCTTCGGTTCGCGCGCCTCGGCACCCAGCACGAACCCGCTCTGCTTGTGCCACAGGTCGGCGTAGATGCCGTCGTTCTCGAGCAGCTCGGCATGGCTGCCGGCCTCGTGCAGCAGCCCGCGCCGCATCACGAAGATGGTGCGCGCGGTGGTGATCGCGGACAGGCGATGGGTCAGGACGATCACGGTACGGTCGCGGGCCAGCGCCTGGATCGTGCGGTTGAGCGCGTTCTCGGTGCCCGGATCGAGCGCCGAGGTCGGCTCGTCGAGCACCAGGACGGCGGGGTTGCGGATCAGGGTGCGCGCGATCGCGATGCGCTGGCGCTCGCCGCCCGACAACCGGCTGCCGCCCTCGCCGATCCGCGTCTCGTAGCCCTGCGGCGTCGCGAGGATGAAGTCGTGCGCCTCGGCGCCGCGCGCGGCCGCATCGACGGCGGCATCGTCGGCCTGCGGATTGCCGAGCCGGATGTTCTCCGCGATCGTGCCGTCGAACAGGAAGGTATCCTGGAACACCACGCCGATGTGCCGGTAGAGGCTGTCGCGCGTGATGCGGCGGAGGTCGTGACCGTCGATCTGGATGGCGCCGTGGGACGGATCATGGAAGCGCGCGAGCAGATTGAGGACCGTCGTTTTGCCCGAGCCGCTGGGTCCGACGAAGGCGTAGAGCCCGCCGGCCGGGATCTCGAAGGAGAGATCGCTGACCCCGGCAAGCGCCCCCGGGTAGGTGTAGCGGACCTGCGCGAAGCGCAGCGCGCCCGACGGGCGGGGCAGCGCGACCGCGTTGGGATCGTCGAGCACGCTCGGGCGCTCGGCGAACACTTCGGCGATGCGCCTCAGGCCGCCGGTCGCGCCCAGCAGCGAGCCCGCGACGCTGGTCAGGCTCGACACCGAGGCGCTGACATTGAAGAACAGCGCCGCGAACGCCGCCAGGGTGCCGATCGACAGCATCTCCTGGAAGGTCAGCAGCGCGCCGATGCCGATGGTTACGATGTAGTAGGCCTGCACGCACAAAGCGGGCGTGCGCTGGGTCAGGAAATTCAGGAAGCCGAAGCGGAACGACGTCGCCTCCAGGGTCTGGGCCATCGCCGTGAAACGGGTGCGCGCGACCTCCTGGAGCGAGAACGCGCGCACCACCGGCTCGCCGGCCAGCTGCTGCTGCACCAGGTGGCCCACCGCGGCGTCCTCTTGGCGCAGCCGATCGCCCCACTCGAGCGTGCGGCGCGCCAGGATGGCGGGCGCGATGATGCTGAACGGCAAGCCGATCAGCGCCACCACGGCAAGCCGCCAATCGAGCCAGATCAGGATCACGCTGCTGGCGAACACCTGGAGCAGCGCCACCGACACGCCGGGCAGCCCGACCATGATGCCGGCCTGGACCGCGGCGAGATCGCTGGTGAAGCGCGCCAGCAGGTCGGCCGTCCGGCTGCGCCGGAAGAATTCGTGCGACAGCGCCTGCAGGTGGTCGAACAGCGCGCAGCGCAGCTCGCTCAGCACGCGCGCGGCGACGCGGGCGTAGATGTAGTCGCGCAGGATCGATGCCACGGCGGTGATCAGGAAGCCGACGCCGAGCACCAACAGCAGCAGGAGCAGCAGCGCGCGGTCGCCCGGCAGCAGGGCGTAGTCGATCAGGAACTTGAGCATCAGGGCGAGGCCGGCATCGAGCGCGACCCCGAGCAGCAGCGACACGACGACCACCGACAGCCCAGGCCAATGTTGGGCCGCGAGGCGCCAGGCAAGCGGCGACACCGCGGGGGCTCGATTGACCGGAGCTGCAATCGCGTCGCGGGTCGACACTTCTGCCAAAATGTATACTCGAGCTGGACCCGATGGACTATGTACTTATGCGTATGCGACCAGACTTCGCAGGAGCTGTATCTAGTCTAGGATTTCTTTTAACAAATTGCTCGCTAGGATCACAGCGCGCCGTGGCGGGCATCCATCCTGTTACATCCTGTATTGCCGTCGATTTTGTATAATGTTGGACATACGCGGCTCGCCCAATGCTTAACATGCCGGGGCCAGGGCAAGTGACGACGCACCCGACCGACACGCGGGATGGTCGCGCGCGCGCGGACCGCCTCGCCCTCGCAACAGGAGGACGGCCTCGTGAACCGATGCGCCCGCCACGCGGCCGCGCGGCGCTGGCCGCGCTCGCCGTGGTGCTCGCGGTTGCGGCCGGGTGCCTGGCCGACGCGCGCGGCTGGGCGTTCGCCCAGGATAACGCGAAGCTGAAGGAGATGTACCGGCGGCCGGACACCATCCCGTTTCCCGCCGACAACCCCTACAGCGATGCCAAGGCCAAGCTCGGCGAGATGCTGTTCTTCGATCCGCGGATGTCGGGCGACAAGAACATCTCCTGCGCGACCTGCCACACGCCGTCGCTCGCCTGGAGCGATCCCCTCAAGGTCAGCATCGGCGCGGGCAACCAGCCGATGAGCAAGCGCAGTCAAACCTTGCTCAACCTTGCCTGGACCGAGCTGCTGATGTGGGACGGGCGCTTTCCGAGCCTGGAGGACCAGGTCCTGGGGCCGCTGTTCAAGAGCGACATCATGGGCAACTCGAAGACCGGGATGGTCGAGGAGATCAACGCGATCCCGGCCTATCGGGGCCTGTTCGAGCAGGCGTTCCCGGGCGGTGCGGTGAGCGTCGAGGCGGTCGCCAAGGCGCTGGCGACCTACGAACGCACGATCGTGAGCAACAAGGCGCCGTTCGACCGCTGGATCGAGAACGACGAGAACGCGCTCGACGCGGCCGCCAAGCGCGGCTTCGCGTTGTTCAACGGCAAGGCCAATTGCGCGGCGTGCCACAACACCTGGCGCTTCACCGACGACGGCTTCCACGACATCGGCCTCGCCGACCAGGATCCCGGTCGCGGCAAGCAGGTGCCGGACGTCCCAGTGCTGATGCACGCCTTCAAGACGCCGACCCTGCGCAACGTCGCGCAGCGCCCGCCCTACATGCACGACGGCACGATCGACGGTCTCGAGGCCGTGGTGCGCCATTACGCCCAGGGCTTCGTGACCCGGCCGAGCCTGTCACCCGAGATGAAGAAGCTCGACCTGACCGCGCGGGACATCCAGGATCTGGTCGCCTTCATGCGCTCATTGACCAGCGACGACGATCCCGTGACCATTCCGGTGCTACCCGCCAAGGAGGCCATGTGATGCGGCTCGTTCCCCTCGTGCGCGTCGTCGTTTGTTCGGTCGTCCTGTACAGCCTGGCGGCGTCCCCGTCCGCAATCGCCGGAGAGGTCAGCGTCGGTCAGGCACATCAGAAATTCAGCGAAGATGCCGTGAGCATCAAGGCCGGCGACAGCATCAAGTTCGTCAACGACGACAACGTCGCCCACAACGTCATGAGCGCGGGCCCCGGCGGCAGCAAGAATGCCGGGCTGCAGAAAGCCGGCGATAGCACGACCATCCTCTACGACAAGGCCGGCGAGTACCGCGTCCATTGCGGCATCCATCCCAAAATGAAAATGACCGTCAAGGTCGACTGAGCGGTTCATCGCGCCGCCGGCGTCCTCATTCGAGGCTCTCAGCGCCATGCCCATCCGTCTGACGATTTTCCTCGGCTGCCTCGGCATCACGGTCGCCGGGGTGGTCCTCGGTCTCTTCCTTCTCCGGGCGGAGGCGCGGCTCGGCTCGTTGGCGATCCGGGGTTACGACGACGTCTTCTTGGCGGTCAACTACGTGCGCAGCGCGCAGGTCAATTTCGTCGATCTCGCCGGCGCGTTCCGCGCGCCCAGCGTGGCCGCCGAGCCGGCGGTGCCGAGCGAGCGCCAGCGTCTGCTCTCGGCGGCGCGCGGCGAGGCGGCCGCCCAGCCCGCCGCGCCGGCGTTCGACGCGGCGAAGTTCGCCGAGCGGGTTGCCGCGGTGCTCGACGATCTCCAGGTCGCCGAGCAGCGCGCGATCTCGGACAATGGCCGTCGCCTGACCAACGCCCTGGTCGGCAAGGTGACGCCGCTGAAGGCGTTGACCGCGGCGCCCGCCGGATTGGGCACGCAGCTCGAGGACATGGTCGCCGACTTCAACCAGTTGGCCGAGGCGTATGCCGCCGACGGTTTCGAGTTTCGCCTCAACGCCGAGGCGCTGATCGCGGAAAGCGAGCGGTCGACCTATATCGCGATCGGCGTCACGATCGCGTTCGCGCTGCTCATCACGGTCGGCTTGAGCCAGGCGATCGTGCCGCCGCTTCGGCGCGCCGCGCAGATCGCGTCGGCGATCGCCGAAGGGCGCCTCGACAACCAGATCGCCACGCGCGGCCGCAGCGAGACGGCCTCGCTGCTGCGCGCGCTCGCCGCCATGCAGGCGGCGATCGCCGAGCAGATCAGAAGCATCGAGCAGCTGCGCGACGAGGACGCGAAGCGCCAGCAGGACTTCCAGAAGCAGGTTGCCCAGGCGGTACGCTCGATGGGCGAGACCGTCGAGCGCGAGATGACGCTCGCGGTCGATGCCGTCGAACAGGACACCCGCAAGATGGCCGGCGTCGCCGGCACCCTGCAGGACACCTCGGCCAACCTCGGCACCAACGCCGAGTCGGTATCGGGCCTCGCCCGTGACTCGCTGGCGACCGCCCAGACCGTCGCCTCGGCCGCCGAGGAGCTGTCGGCCTCGTTCCAGGAGATCGGCCGTCAGGTCGAGTCGTGCGCCGCGGTGACCCGCGAGGCAGTCGACAGCGCCAACGCCGCCCAGCAGGTCGTGCGCAGCCTCGCCGTGACCGCGAGCAAGATCGAGGAGATCGTGGCGCTGATCGGCTCGATCGCCAACCAGACCAATCTGCTCGCCCTCAACGCCACGATCGAGGCGGCGCGCGCCGGCGAGGCCGGCAAGGGTTTCGCCGTGGTCGCCCACGAGGTCAAGCAGCTCGCCAACCAGACGGCGCGTTCGAGCGACGAGATCCGCCAGCAGATCCTGGCGATCCAGAACGGCACCAACGGCGCGGTGTCCTCGATCGAGAAGATCAGCGGCACCATCGGCAACATGGACAGCCTGGTCACCGACATTACGCGGGCCGTCGAGCAGCAGACCTCGGTGACCAGCGAGATCGCGCGCAGCGTCAATGAGACCGCCCGCGGCGCCGAGGAGGTGTCGCGGCGGATCGCCGAGGTCTCCGGCGAGTCCGAGAAGGTCGGCGGCCTGGCCGATCAGCTCAACCAGACCTCCGGCGGACTGCTCGCCCAGATTCACCGGCTGAAGGATTCGCTGGTCAAGGTCGTCCGGACCGCGGCCCTGGAGCCGGCTTGACGATCCGCTGGTCTGTCGCCGCCGCGATCATCGCCGGCAGCACGCTGGCCCCAGGCAGCGCCTGGGCACACGTGAAGTGGTTCTGCTCCTACGACATCACGGTGCCGCCGCTGCCGCTGCGCGAGGTCGTCAACACGACCTTCCTGTGGATCGGCGCGCTGTTCGCGGTGCTGCTGCTGCTCGGCTTCATGCTCGATCGGCTGGCGCACAACTCCGCCTGGGACGCCATGGTCGACCGCTTCCTCGCGCCGCTCGAGCATGTTCAGGCCTACTTCATGCGCATCGGCGTCGGTGCGTTCTTCGTCTGCCTGTGGGTCAAGGGCGGCATCATCCTGACGCCCGAGTTGACCACCGAGTCGACCACGCTGCCGTGGCTGCAGCTCTTGATCGCCATCGGCACGATTTGGCGGCGCACCTGCCTGCTGTCCGGCCTCGGCATCGTCGCGCTCTATGCTTATGCGACGGTGAACTACGGCGTGTTTCACCTGGTCGACTATCCGATCTTCCTCGGCATCGCGGTCTACCTGATGCTGACCGCGAGCGATCGTCCGAAGCTGCTCGCGCTGCGCCTGCCCATCATGTACGCCGCCGCCGGATTCACGCTGATGTGGGCGGGCATCGAGAAGTTCGGCTATCCGTACTGGACGCTGCCGCTGCTGGCCGAGCACAGCCGGATCACCTTCGGCATCGATTTCGACGTCTTCATGACGCTCGCCGGCTTCGTCGAGTTTGCGCTGGCCTACTTCCTGATCACCGGCACCGCGATCCTGCGCCTTGGCAGCTTCTACCTGCTGTTCATCTTCCTCACGGCGATCATCGACTTCGGCAAGATCGACGCAATCGGGCACCTGTTGATCATCATCGCGCTGGGCATCATGACGCTCGGCGGCAAGACCCGGCTGCAGCACCTGTTCGTGCAGGAGCGCCGCGGCATCTTCGCGCAGGCCTCGATCATGACCGGGCTGCACTTCGTGTTCATGGCGGGCTTCTTCGCGCTCTACTACGGCATCCAGTCCCTGGAGTATCAGGCCTGATGGCGTTGCGCCGCCGGGCGCGTCGATCCAGTCCGGTTGAGCCAAGTCGCGAAAAATCCTAGATTTTCGCTAATTTCGCCGAATCGGACTTGTGCCGCCATGGCCGCTGCGCCACCCGCCGATGTGCCCCGCATCGTCGTCGTCGACGACGAGCCGGGCCTGCGCGACATGGTCGCCGAGTATCTGACCAAGCACGGCATGGCGGTGCGCGGCGCCGCCGACGGCGCGGCGCTCGACCGCTGCCTCGCCGAAGTGCCGGCCGACCTGGTGCTGCTCGACGTCAACATGCCGGGCGAGGACGGCTTCACGGTGGCGCGCCGGCTGCGCGCCAGCGCCGACGTCGCGATCATCATGGTGACCGCGGCCGGCGAGGTCGTCGATCGCGTGGTCGGGCTCGAGATCGGCGCCGACGACTACGTGACCAAGCCGTTCGACCTGCGCGAGCTGCGCGCGCGCGTGCGCACGGTGCTGCGCCGCCCGCGCGGCGGCGCAGCGCCGGCGACCGACGACGGCGCCGGCGGCCGCGTGCGCTTCGGCGCCCTGACGCTCGATCTGGCGGCGCGCCGGCTGCTGGCCCCCGACGGCAGCGAGCGCAAGCTCACCGCCATGGAATTCGATCTCCTCCAGGTATTTGCCCAGAATCCCAATCGCGTGCTCAGCCGCGACCGGCTGCTCGACCTCGCGCACCACAAGAACGACGCGCCGTTCGATCGCAGCATCGACATCCGCATCGCGCGCCTCAGGCGCAAGATCGAGCCCGATCCGAGCAAGCCCCAGGTGATCAAGACGGTGCGCG
>JACQAI010000453.1 GCA_016195115.1 Pseudomonadota bacterium | reverse complement strand
CTGAAACCCTCGACGATGACGTTGTCGATCAGATAGCGCCGCAGCACCGCCGGCCCGTCGAGCAGCAGACTGACGAACCAGGTCAAGAATTGGTTCTTGGCGTTGACCACGCCGATCTTGCGCACGCGGTCGCTGTAGCTCGCCGGGAACGGATTGCTCGTCACACTGCTGAGCGCCGCCGACATCTGCATCGCGCCGAGTTGGCGGAAGCCGCTCATCAGGCGTTCGAGGTCGCGACGATCCGACAGCAGGTTGAACTCGACCAGCGGCTCGGCGCGCCAGTCGCGCGAGGTCAGCTTGACCTTGCCGGTCTCCGAGTAGGTCTTGTTGACGAACACGAGCAGCGAGCCGATCTGCTGCCCGACCGCGTGCCACGCCGACTTCGACACGCAGGCCACGAACATGTCGCCCGGCGGCACGCCGCCGACTCCCGAGGAGTAGCGCAGGCCGACCAGCACGTGGCGGCGGCTCTCCTGCGCGGTCATGCGCGCTGCCGGCTTGATGAACGACGACACCGCGATCGACGGGTGATCCATGATCCGCATGCCGACGCCCGGCAAATGCGCGATCACCTCGATGCCGAGCGCATTCAGGTCGCCCGACGGTCCGATGCAGGAACGCAGCAGATGCGCCGGCGAATGGATCGCGCCGGTCGACAGGATCACCTCGTTCGCGCGGAACTCCTGCTCCCGGCCCTTGACCATCGCCTTGACACCGACGCAGCGCTTGCCGACGAACACCAGATCCCTCACCTGCGTATCGGTCGAGATCGTCAGGTTGGCGCGCTGGCGCGTCGTCGGGTCGAGATAGCCGAGCGCTGCCGAAACGCGCTTCTCGTCGAAATTGGAGATCGTGATCGGGAAGTGGCCGTCCTTGAACTCGCCGTTCTGGTCCTCCAGGAAGGGAAAGCCGGCGTCGCGGAACGCTGCCGCGGCGGCGCGCGCATGGCCGTTCCACTGCTCCGGCATGATGCGGCGGACCGGGATCCGGCCCTCCTTGCCGTGCAGCGGCCCGTCGAAGTCCATATCGCGCTCGATCTTCTTGAAATAGGGCAGGCAGTTGTCCCAACTCCAGCCGGCGGCGCCGCGCGCCTCCCACTCGTTGTAGTCGGTCGGCGCGCCGCGGTTGGCGAGCTGGCCGTTGATCGACGAGCCGCCGCCGAGCACGCGCGCCTGCTCGTATTTGCGCAGCGGCGGGCGGTCCTCGGTCGGATTGTTGTGAGACACCACGCCGGTGTGGACCCTGAGCTCGGTCCAGTGGAAGCGCGGGTCGAAATAGGCGATGCCCGGGTAGCTGTCGGAAATCTCGGGCGGCACGTTGTCGTGCGGCGTGTCTTGTCCGGCCTCGCACAGCAGTACCTTGTTGCCGCTGCGCGCCGACAGCCGGTTGGCCATCACGGACCCGGCGGACCCACCGCCGACGATGATGTAGTCGTAGGCCACCCCAACGCCTCCCCACGCCCTATTGCTCTATCCCGCCACAGTGCGGCGGGACTGCGGGGCGGCGCAAGGCTCCGGCGCGCTACTCCGCGGGCGCGGCGCGCGCCGTGCCGGCGAGCGGCGGTGCAGCCGACGGACGGCCGAAAAGCCGGCGCACCACGACGTAGAACACCGGCGTGAACAGCAGGCCGAAGGCGGTCACGCCGAGCATGCCGAAGAACACCGCGGTGCCGAGCGACTGCCGCATCTCGGCGCCGGCGCCGGTGGCGACCGCCAGCGGCACGACGCCGAAGATGAAGGCGAACGAGGTCATCAGGATCGGTCTGAGCCGGGTGCGCGCGGCGCTGACCGCGGCGGCCAACGCATCCTCACCCCGATCTTCCGCCTGCTTGGCGAACTCGACGATCAGGATGGCGTTCTTGGCCGCCAGGCCGACCAGCACGACGAACCCGACCTGGGCCAGGATGTTGACGTCCATGCCGCGCAACAGCAGACCGCTGACCGCGGCGAGCAGGCACATCGGCACGATCAGGATCACGGCGAGCGGCAGCGCCCAGCTCTCGTATTGCGCCGCCAGCACCAGGAACACGAACACCACCGATGCGGCGAACACCAAGAGCCCGGTGCTGCCGGCGAGCTTCTCCTGGTAGGCGAGATCGGTCCACTCGAAGCCGAAGCCGTCGGGCAGGCGTTCGGCGGCGAGCTTCTCCATCGCCGCGATGGCGTAACCGGTCGAGTAGCCGGGCAGCGTATTGCCCTGGAGCTCGGCCGCCGCGTAGAGGTTGTAGCGCGGCACGCGGTAGGGCCCGGTGATGTCGCGGAACTCGGCGACCGCGCCGATCGGCACCATGCGGCCCTGCTCGTTGCGCGTCTTCAGGTTGGCGACGTCGTGGATCTCCTGGCGGAACTTGCCGTCGGCCTGGGCGGTCACGCGATAGGTGCGCCCGAGATAGTTGAAGTCGTTGACGTAGGCCGAGCCGACATAGACCTGCAGGGTCTCAAACACCTTGTCGGCGTTGACCCCGAGCATCTCGGCGCGCACCCGGTCGATGTCGGCGTAGAGCTTGGGCGTGCGCGTGTTGAACAGCGAGAACACGCCGCTCAGGCCCGGCGTCCGGTTGGCCGCCGCCACTAGGTCTTGGGTCGCCGCCTCGAGCGCATCGAGGCCGCGCCCGCGCTTGTCCTGGATCATCATCTTGAAGCCGCCGGCGGTGCCGATGCCGCGCACCGGCGGCGGCGGGATCGTGATGATGAAGGCGTCCTGGATGACCGCGAGCCGCCGCCTGAGCTCGCCGAGCAGCGCTGGCGCGCTCTGGCCTTTGGCTTCGCGCTCGGCGAACGGCGCCAGCGCCGTGAAGATCGCCCCGGCGTTGGGCGCGTTGGTGAAAGTCGCGCCATCGAAGCCGGCGAACTGCACGGCGTTCCTGATGCCGGGCGTCTCCATCAGGATCTTGGCGGCTTGGCGCACCACCGCGTCGGTGCGCGCCAACGACGAGCCCGGCGGCAGCTGGAGCACGGTGATGAGGTAGCCCTGGTCCTGCGCCGGGATGAAGCCGGTCGGGGCGCGGCCGAACTGCCACACCGTCAGGCCGACCAGCCCGCCATAGACCACCAGCACGACCGCGAACACCCGGATCAGGCGGCCGGAGAGCGCGCCGTAACGCTGCGACAGCCACTCGAACCCGGCATTGAAGCCGCGGAAGAAGCCGTGGATCGGCCGCGCCAGCGGCGAGCGGCGCGCCGATGCGTGCGCGTCGTGGGGCTTGAACAGCAGCGCACACAATGCCGGGCTCAGGGTCAGGGACACGATGCACGAAATCGCCGTCGCCGCCGCGATCGTGACGGCAAATTGCCGGAAGAACTGACCCGAGATGCCGGGGATGAAGGCCGCCGGGATGAACACCGCGCACAGGGTCAGCGCGATCGCGATCAGCGCGCCGCCGACCTCGTCCATGGTTTCGTGCGCGGCGTCGCGCGGGCTCAGGCCCTCTCGCAGGTTGCGCTCGACATTCTCGACCACGACGATGGCGTCGTCGACCACGATGCCTATTGCGAGCACGAGTCCAAAGAGCGACAGGTTGTTGAGCGAGAATCCGGCCGCGGCGAGCACCAGGAAGGTGCCGATCAGCGACACCGGGATCGCGACGATCGGGATGATCGAGGCCCGCCAGGTCTGCAGGAACAGGATCACGACGATCACGACCAGGCCGACCGCCTCGTAGATCGTCTTCATCACCTCCTCGACCGACTGGGCGATGAACTCGGTCGGGTTGTAGACGATGTCGTAGCGCAGGCCGGGCGGGATCAGCAGCGCCACCGCGGCGCGCGCGTCGAGATAGCTGTTGGTGCTGTAGTCCTGGGCGCCGAGCTCGACCCGCGCGATGTCGCGTACCCGTGTGACCCGGCCGTCAGCGTCCGTCTTCACCACGATGTTGGCGAACTGGCGCGGGTCGCTGAGCCGTCCCAGGGTCTCGACGTTGAGCTGGAAGGCGCCGGGCTGCGGCACCGGCGGCTGGTTCAGCACGCCGGCCGCGACCTGCACGTTCTGCGACTGCAGCGCGGCAACGACCTCGCCCGCGGTCAGGTTGCGGATCGCGATGCGCTCGGGATCGAGCCACACCCGCATCGCGTAGTCGCGCGCGCCGAACACGCGCACGTCGCCGACGCCGTTGATGCGCGCCAATACGTCCTTAACCTGGAGCGTGGCGTAGTTCGACATGTAGAGCTGGTCGCGCGAGGCATCCGGCGAAGACAGGTGGATGACCATCATGAGGTCGGGCGAGTTCTTGCGCACCGTGATGCCGAGGCGCTGGACTTCCTGGGGCAGCTTGGGCTGCGCCACCGCCAGGCGGTTCTGGACCAGCACCTGCGCAGTGTCGAGGTTGGTGCCGAGCGCGAACGTCACGGTGATCGACAGGTTCCCGTCGGCGGTCGCCTGCGAGATCATGTAGAGCATGTTCTCGACGCCGTTGACCTCCTGCTCGATCGGCGTCGCGACAGACTCGCTGATCACCTGTGCCGACGCCCCCGGATAGAGCGCGTTGATCACCACGGTCGGCGGCGCGATCTCGGGATATTGCGCGACCGGCAGGCTGAAATAGGCGAAGCCGCCGACCAGCGTGATGAACACCGACAGGACGGTCGCGAAGATCGGCCGGTCTATGAAGAAATGCGAGAGCTTCATGGCGCGCGCCTCAGCCGGCGGTCTTGGCGAGCTCGATCTTGCCCGGTTGCGGCGTCACCTTGGCGCCGGGCCGCGCGCGCAACAGGCCGTTGATCACGATGCGATCGGTCGGCGCGATGCCGTCGCGAATGATGCGCAGGCCCTCATAGGTCGGCCCCGGCCGCACCACCTTGGGTACGACGGTGCCGTCCTCTGTCACGGTCATGAGCAGCTTGCGCGACTGGTCGGTGACCAGCGCGCTGTCCGGCACCAGGATCGCCTGGTAGGGCTCGGAGCCCGGAATGCGGATGCGGCCGAACTGGCCCGGCGTGATGAACAGCTTGTCGTTGGGAAACACGCCGCGGGCGCGGATCGTGCCGGTACTACGATCGACCTGGTTGTCGACGAAATCGAGCCGGCCCTTGAGCGTCCAGTTGGTCTCGTCGATCAGGTGCGCCTGGACCGGCACCTGGTCGTCGCGCGTCGAGGCCAGCTTGCCGCGGGCGACCGCGCGCTGGTAGGCGAGGAAGTCGGCCTCGCTCATGTCGAAATTGAGGTAGAGCGGGTCGAGCGTCACGATCGTGGTCAACAAGGTGGTCGTGCCGGAGCCGCTCACCAGGTTGCCGACGCTGACCTCGCGCCGGCTGATCCGGCCGGCGATCGGCGCGGTCACGCGGCTGAATTCGAGATTGAGCTCGGCCTCGCGCAGGGCTGCGCGCGCGCCTTCGAGGGTGGCGCTAGACGAGCGCAGTTGCTGCAGACGCTGGTCGTAGGTGCTCTGCGCGACGAAGTCCCTCTGGCGCAGCTCGGCGGCGCGGTTGAGCTCGCGCGTCGCCAGCTCGACCGTCGCGGTCGCCTGGTCGATCTGCGCCTTGGCCGAGGCGCGCGCGATCTCGTACGGCCGCGGGTCGATGACGAACAGCAGGTCGCCCTTCTTGACCAGTTGGCCGTCCTCGAAATGGATCTCCTGCAGATAGCCGCTCACCCGGGCGCGGATCTCGACGTAGTCGACCGCCGCGAACTGGCCGGTGTACTCGTCCCACTCGACGACCTCGTGCTGCAACGGCGCGCTCACCGTGACCGGGGGCGCCGCCGGCGCAGCCGCGCTCTGGGCCGCCTTGCCGCTGTCCCGGAACAGATACCAGCCGCCGACCGCCAGCACGATTGCGACCGTGACGGCGATGCCGATTCGCCCGAATGCCATGGTGCCCCTCCTTCGGACGCAGAAGCCTGGTGATATAGGTGAGGCCCGGCGCGGCGATAAGCGTGTCGGGAGCGCTGGGCTGCAATGCAGCCGACGCAGCCGGATTTGCCGGCCGGGTGCTCAACTCTTGGGCAGCAGTCTAGGGCGCTTTCAGTCGCGGCGCACTAGCGCTGAGACGTCGAAACTGGAGCGTGACAGATCGGTGCCCCATAGGCAGCGCGGTCGATCCGGTGCACGATGCCGTGCTGTCGCGTCACGCCCAACCCGATGCACGGTGACGAGTGCCCTCATCTATCCCTGCCACCGTTTCGACCCGGCGCCCGTGGTACGGGGTCCTCTACATCCAGGTGCTGATCGCGATCGCGCTCGGCGTCGTCGTCGGCTATTTCTTCCCGCATCTCGGGACCGCGATGAAGCCGCTCGGCGACGGCTTCATCCAGCTGATCAAGATGATGATCGCGCCGGTGATCTTCTGCACCGTGGTCCACGGCATCGGCTCGATGGGCGACCTCAAGAAGGTCGGCCGGGTCGGCATCAAGACCCTGGTCTATTTCGAGCTCGTGTCGACCTTTGCCTTGGTCATCGGCCTGCTGGTCGGCGAGCTGGTCCAGCCCGGCAAGGGCTTCAACATCGACGCCGCGACGCTCGATCCCAAAGCGGTCTCCGGCTATGTCACGCGCGCCCACGAGGACAGCTTCGTCGGCCATCTGCTGGCCATCATCCCGAACAGCTTCTTCGACGCGCTCGCGCGCGGCGACCTGCTCCAGGTGCTGCTGGTCGCGATCCTGTGCGGCTTTGCGATCTCGCGCATGGGCGCGCTCGGCGAGAAGATCGGCGGCGCGATCGACGCCGCCGGCCGGCTGTTCTTCCGCATCATCGGCATGATCGTGCGCGTCGCGCCGATCGGCGCTTTTGGTGCGATGGCGTTCACGGTCGGTGCCTACGGCGTCGCGGCGCTATGGAACCTGGCCGAGCTGGTGCTGACCTTCTATGCCACCGCCATCCTGTTCGTCCTGCTGGTGCTCGGGACGATCGCGCGGGTCGCGGGCTTCTCGATCCTGCGCTTCATCGCCTACATCAAGGACGAGCTCCTGATCGTGCTCGGCACCAGCTCGTCGGAAACCGTGCTGCCGCACATGATCCAGAAGATGGAGCGGCTGGGCGCGTCCAAGGCGGTGGTCGGCCTCGTGATCCCGACCGGCTACAGCTTCAACCTCGACGGCACCAATATCTACATGACGTTGGCCACGCTGTTCCTCGCACAGGCGACCAACACGCCGCTCGGCCTCGGCCAGGAGCTCACCATCCTGGCGATCGCCATGCTGACTTCGAAGGGCGCCTCGGGGGTGACCGGTGCCGGTTTCGTCACCCTGGCCGCGACCCTGGCGATCATCCCCGACATTCCGATCCAGGCGCTCGCCATCCTGGTCGGCATCGACAAGTTCATGAGCGAGTGCCGGGCGCTGACCAACCTGATCGGCAACGGCGTCGCCACCGTGGTGATCAGCCGGCTCGAGGGTGAGCTCGACGTCGACGAGCTGCACGCCACCATGGCGCACCCGTTCGAGATCGGAGAGGCCCTCGAACGCGCACCCGTGTAGCTAACCCGCGGCGCGGCGCACCTCGATGGCGTCCCAGAGCTGGCGCTCGAGCGCGGCGCCGTCGAGCCGGTTGATCTCCTGGATGCCGGTCGGCGAGGTCACGTTGATCTCGGTCATGTAGTCGCCGATCACGTCGATGCCGACGAACACCAGGCCGCGCGCCTTGAGCTCGGGGCCGATCGCGGCGCAGATGTCGCGCTCGCGCGGCGTCAAGGCCGTCTTGGTCGCCTTGCCGCCGACATGCAGGTTGGCGCGCGCCTCGCCGGCCGCCGGCACCCGGCTGACGCCGCCGGCCGCTACGCCGTCAACCAGAATGATGCGCTTGTCGCCCTGGCGCACCTCGGGCAGATAGCGCTGCACGATCACCGGCTCGCGGTAGAACTGGGTAAACATCTCCATGATGGCGCCGAAATTCTCGTCATCCGGCTTGACCCGGAAGACGCCGGCGCCGCCATTGCCGTACAGCGGCTTGATGATGATGTCCTTGTGGTC
>JACQAI010000033.1 GCA_016195115.1 Pseudomonadota bacterium | reverse complement strand
GCCGCCAAGGCGCGCGCGTCGAGAATGCCGCGCGTGTCCGCGGTCAGCGGCAGCAGGCACACCAGGATCTCGCTACGCTGCAGGAATGGAATCAGCTGGTCGGCGCCGGCGAAGCTCTCGATGCCGGGAACCCGACGCGGCCGCCGGCTCCAGCCGGCGACGTCGAAGCCGATCGCCTTGAGCTTGCGCGCGGCATCGCCGCCGAGCTCGCCCAAGCCGAGGACGCCGACCTTGCGCTCATCGGCGCGCGGCTGCGCCAGCATGCGCCAGCTTCCGTCGGCCTGCTGGCGGCGATAAGCATCGAGCTGGCGATGCGCGCCGAGCACGTGCGCCAGCGCCGACTCCGACATCGCCTGAGTCATGTAGGGGTCGACCAGACGCGCCAGCGGGATGTCGCGCGGGAACGTCGGGTCGCGCAGCAGACCGTCGACCCCGGCCCACAGCGAGCAGATCAGCTGCAGCTTGGGCAGTTTGGCGAGCTCGCCGGGCGGCGGCTTGGCGACCAGGGCGCAATCGATCGCGGCGGGATCGCCGACATCGGGGAAGACGCGCAGCGTCTCCTCGGGCAACGCGGCGCGAAACGCCGTCAGCCACTCGGCAGCATCGTCGACTTGGGCAAGGAACAAGAGGGCCATCGGATCGCTGTCAGCGGTCGAGCCAGACGTCTTCCATGCGCCAGCCGTTGTAGATGCTGTTGGCCATCAGGCTGACGCCCTTGACCTCGGGCCGCCAGCAGCTGGCGTTGCGGCGGAAATACAGCATCGGGCGCACGACGTCCTGCTGCAGCCGTCGATCGATCTCCCAGACCAGGCGCTTGCGCTTCTCCTGATCGGCTTCCATCGACTGCTCGTCGACCAGCTTGTCGATCTCCTTGTTGCAGTAGTCCATGTAGGTGCGCGAGCCGCAGACGTAGCTCTCATAGAACTGCTGGTCGGGCTCGTCGACGCCGTTGCCGACCAGGCTGACCCCGATCTGATAGTCCCGGCGGACCAGCTTGGGCACCCACTGGGCAGTCTCGACGGCGTCGAGCTCGCCGTCGATCCAGATCTCCTTGAGCTGGTCGATCAGGATCGCCGACGGATCGCGATAGATCGCCAGATTGCGCGTCGACACCTTGACGGCGAGATGCTTGTCGGGCCCGTAGCCGAGCCCGCGCATCAGCCCGCGCGCCTCCTCGCGGCTCTTCGACACGTCCGGGCCGAAGCCGGGCAGCGAGCGCAGCATCTCGGGCGGCAGGCCCCACAGCCCCTCGGGCGGCGGCAGCATCGCGCCGCCCATGTCGCCCCTACCCTCGCCCAGGATGTCGATGAACGCCTTGCGGTCGAGCGTCAGCGCGATGGCGCGGCGCATCTCCGGCTTGTCGAACGGCGGCACCGGATTGATCAGCACGTTGGGCGCGACGTTCTCGGCGCCGACATCGCAATGCGCGTCGGGCATTTGCTGCTTGACGTCCTTGAGCAGTGGGATGGTCACCTCGTAGGGGAACAGCATGTCGACCTTGTTGGCGACGAAGGCGAGGATCGCGGTCGAGCGGTTCGGGATGACGGTGTACTCGATGGCGTCGAGATAGGGCCGCCCGGGCTTCCAGTAGTTGGGGTTGCGCTCGACCTTCAAGGATTGGTTGGTCTTGTACTCGACGAACTTGAACGGACCCGTCCCGATTGGATTGCGGCGCATTTGCGCCGGCGAGACATGACACGGGTAGACCGGCGTGAAGCCCGAGGCGAGCAGCGCCAGAAACGCCGGCTGCGGCCGCTTCAAGTGGAAGGTCGCCTGGTCGTCGCCCTCGGTCGTGACCTCGGCCAAGTTGAAGTACCAGCCGGCGCGGAAGTTCTGTCGGAACTTCTCCTTGGCCTGTCCGGCCAGCAGGTCCCCGGTGCATTTGACGTCGGCCGCGCCGAACGGCTTGCCGTCGTGCCAGGTCACGCCGCTTCGCAGCTTGAAGGTGAGCGCCTTGCCGTCGGCGCTCCACGACCAGCTGGTCGCGAGGTCGGCCACGATCGACTTGAGGCTGTTCTGCGCCACGAGCGGATCGTAGACGACGAGGTTGTTGAACACCCCCATCATCGGCAGCACCGTCGAGATGGTGCCCTCCTCGTGGATCGACATGCTCGGCGGGCCTTCGCGGTGCTGGATGCGCAAGGTCCCGCCCTGCTTCTGCGCCACCGCCGGCGCGATGAGAGCCAGCCCCAAGAGAATACCGCCGCAACCCGCCAAGGCCCGGAACCAGCGCTTCATGGCTCCCCTCGCATTTTTTGCCGTCATTGCGAGCGAAGCGAAGCAATCCAGGCGATCCACTGGATTGCTTCGCTTCGCTCGCAATGACGATATCAGGAAAGGCCGGATGTCACGAATTGTCGCACGAACTAGCTGCGCAGCACGCCGCCTGGCACGGCCTCGATGTTGAAGGCCGCGGCCATCAAAGCGTGGGTGTAGGGATGCTTGGGCGCATCGAACACCGCGTCGACCGGCCCCTGCTCGACGACCTTGCCGCCGCGCATGACCACGACCTCGTGGCTGAGCGCGCGGATCACCGCGAGGTCGTGGCTGATGAACAGGTAGGCGAGCTTGTTGCGCTGCTGCAGCTCGCGCAGCAGGTCGACGATCTGCGACTGCACGGTGCGGTCGAGCGACGATGTCGGCTCGTCGAGCACCACCAGTTTTGGCCGGAGCACCATGGCACGGGCGATCGCGATGCGCTGACGCTGGCCGCCGGAAAACTCGTGGGGGTAGCGGTCGCGCATCGCCGGGTCGAGTCCGACGTCGGCCAGCACGCGCTCGATCAAGCGGTCGCGCTCGTCTTCGGTGCCGCCGATGCCGTGCACGTCGAGGCCCTCGGCGATGATCTCGCCGACCGACATGCGCGGGCTGAGGCTGCCGTAGGGATCCTGGAAGACGATCTGGATCTCGCGGCGCAGCGGCCGCAGCGCCTTGGCGCGCAGGCCTTGCAGTTCACGGCCACGAAAGCTCATCGAGCCCTGGCTGCGCTCCAGCCGCAGCAGCGCCAAGCCGAGCGTGGTCTTGCCCGAGCCGCTCTCGCCGACGATGCCGACGGTCTGGCCCTCGCGCACCGTCACGGAGACGCCGTCGACCGCCTTGACGTGCCCGACCGTGCGCTTGAGCACGCCGCGCTTGATCGGGAACCACACGCGCACGCCATGGGCCTCGAGCACGAGCGGCGCGTTGGCGGGGACCACCTCGGGATCGCCGCTCGGCTCGGCGCCGAGCAACCGGATCGTGTAGGGGTGCTTGGGCCGCTCGAAGATGCGCTCGACCGGGCCGGTCTCGACGATGCGGCCTTGGGTCATCACGGCGACCCGATCGGCGATCTTGCGCACGATCCGGAGGTCGTGCGTGATCAGCAACAGCGCCATGCCGAGGCGCTGCTGCAGATCCTTGAGTAGGGTCAGGATCTGCGCCTGGATGGTGACGTCGAGCGCGGTCGTCGGCTCGTCGGCGATCAGCAGATCCGGGTCGTTGGCGAGCGCCATCGCGATCATCACGCGCTGGCGCTGCCCGCCCGACATTTGGTGCGCGTATGACCTCAACCGCAGCTCGGGCTGGTCGAGGCCGACCAGGTCGAGCAGCGCGACGATGCGGCCGCGCGCCTCGCTCGGGCTCATCCGCCGGTGCAGCTGCAGGGTCTCGCCGATCTGGCGCTCGACCGTGTGCAGCGGATTGAGCGCGCTCATCGGCTCCTGGAAGATCATCGCGGCGCGGTTGCCGCGTACGTCCTCGAGGGTCGCGCGGTCGGCGCCTATGATCTCGCGCCCGTCGATCTTGATGCTGCCGCGCGGATGGCGGGCGGTGTGGTAGGGCAGCAGCTGCAGTAGCGACAGCGCCGTCACCGACTTGCCCGAGCCGCTTTCGCCGACTACGGCCAGGGTCTCGCCCTTGGCGAGATCGAACGACACGCCGCGCACCGCCTCGATTTCAGCGGGCGGTCGCCCGAAGGTGACCGCGAGGTCGCGGACCGCCAGCAGCGTCTCGGTCATGCCGCGCTCTTGCGCGGATCGAAGGCGTCGCGCACCGCCTCGCCGACGAAGATCAGCAGGCTCAGCATGACGGCCAGCACCATGAAGGCGGTGACCCCGAGCCATGGCGCTTGCAGGTTGTTCTTGCCCTGCGCCAGCAGCTCGCCGAGCGACGGCGAGCCCGGCGGCAGGCCGAAGCCGAGGAAGTCAAGCGCGGTCAGCGTCATCACCGACGACGACACGATGAAGGGCAGGAAGGT
>JACQAI010000452.1 GCA_016195115.1 Pseudomonadota bacterium | reverse complement strand
CTTGATCTTGGAGATCTGCGCCGAGAAATCCTGATCGCCGGCGCGGAACGCCTCGTCGGCGACCAGCTCGTAGCCGAGCGTCGCCTTCTGATCGCGGCACACCTGGGCGTCGGCCGCCTGGGCGTCCTGGGTCTGGTCGTAGATCACCGCCAGGCGCTTGAACTTCTCCTTCTCCCAGACCTTGCGCAGGAAGATCGGCACCGCGGCGGTCGCCACCGGGTTGACGCGGTAGACCCATTCGCTCGGCTTCTTGATCGGCACGCCGGAGCCGTTGTTGACCACCAGGACGTTGACCTGGGAGGCGACCGGCACCATGGCGGCAAAGCCGACCGAGTTGGTCGGCCCGAGCACCGCGACGATGTCGGACTGCAGCGCGAACTGGCGCAGCAGGGTCACGGCCTGCTTGGCCTCGTTGGCCATGTCGGCGGCGACCTGCTCGAGCTTGAAGCGACCGCCGTGGCCGTCGTCGTAGCCGCCGGCCTCGTTGATCGCGTCGACCGCCATCTTGGAGCCGTCGCGCGCCCGGATGCCATAGGCCGCCGACGGCCCGGTCAGCGACTGGATCTCGCCGAACTTGATGGTCTTGACGCCCTGCGCGCGCGCGATCACGGCGGGTGCCGCGATCAAGGTTCCGGCGGTCGCCGACGCCAGCTGCACGAAGCGCCGGCGGCTTAGTGTCCTGGTCCTGCTCGACATCGCTGCCCTCCTCTTTCCCGCTAGTCCTCGCCCGCGGCCGCGCGTTTCGGCTTCGGCCGCCTGAGCTCGCCCAGCACCTCGTCGGTGTGCTGGCCCAAGGTCGGCGCCGCGCGGCGCACCGCGCCGGGCGTGTCCGACAGCTTGACGGCGACGCCCAAGGTGCGGCTCTTGCCCGCCTTGGCGTGCTCGACCGGCACCACCATGTCGCGCGCCACGGTTTGCGGATGGGTGAAGACCTGGTCGTGGCTCAGCACCGGCGCCGCCGGGATGCCGGCGTCCTGCAGTTGACTCAGCCAATGCGCGGTCGGCCGCGTCTCGAGCTTGGCTTGCAAGAGCGGGACCAGCACGTCGTTGTGCTTGACCCGATCGGCGTTGGTCTTGAAGCGCGGATCCTCGAGCAGCTCAGGCATGCCCAGGATGGGGCCGCAGAACGCGGTCCAGAACTTGGTCTGCGAGGCGCCGATCGTCATCCAGCCGTCGGCGGTCTTGAACACCTGATAGGGCGAGCTGCCGCGATGGGCCTGGCCGATGCGCGGCGGCGCCTCGTTGGTGGTAAAATAATGTGCCGCTTCGTAGACGCCGAGCGACATCGCCGCCTCGAACAGCGAGGTCTCGACATATTGGCCGCGCCCGGTGCGGTGGCGCGCCTCGAGCGCGGAGAGGATGCCGATCGTGGCGTAGAGCCCGGCGCCGACGTCGGAGATCGCGATCGGCAGGCGGTGTGGCGGGCCATCGGCCGGGCCGCACACCGCCATCAAGCCGGACATCGCCTGGGTCATCAGGTCGAAGCCGCCGCGCTTGCTCTCGGGCCCGGTCTGCCCGAAGCCGGAGATCGCGCAGTAGATCAGTCGCGGGAAGCGCGCCTTCAACTGCTCATAACCGAGCCCCAGTCGGTCCATGGTGCCCGGCCGGTTGTTCTCCAGCAGAATGTCGGCGGTCTTGAGCAAGGCCAGGAGATCGGCGCGTCCGTCGTCGGTCTTGAGGTCGAGCACCACCGAGCGCTTGTTGCGGTTCCACACCATGAAGGGCGCGCTCTCGCCGTTGACGAACGGCGGCATGCGGCGCGCCTCGTCGCCCGTGCCAGGCTTCTCGATCTTGATCACGTCGGCGCCCATGTCGGCCAGCTGCATGGCGCAGAACGGGCCGGACAAATGCCCGCTCAGGTCGATCACGCGCAACCCCGCCAGCGCCCCGGCCATCTCGTTCTCCTTGCGACGCACAAGTCTCCCCCGGAAGCGCGCCGGATTGCAACCAAGGTACTTGCGCCGTGGCACGGCGGTTGCTCCCCTCTTGGCGGGTACAACTCGCGAGGTTCCGCTCATGCACGCTCTGGTCCACCGGCTGCCCGCCGCCGCGCCGCACGACGCCAGCGCGCTCCACGCCGCGATCGAGGCCGGCACGATCAAGCCCGAGGCGATCGTCGCGGTGCTCGGCAAGACCGAGGGCAACGGCTGCGTCAACGATTTCACCCGCGGCTACGCGACGTCGGCGCTCAAGGGCGCGATCGCGGCGCGGCTCGGCCAGACCCCGGATGCGGTCGAGCGCCGCGTCGCCTTCGTGATGTCGGGCGGCACCGAGGGCGGCTTGTCGCCGCACTGGATCGTGTTCGAGGCGCGCGAGGCGCCGCCGCCGCCCGCCGGCGCGCCCAAAGCGCTGGCGATCGGCGTCGCCTTCACGCCGGCGTTCGCACCGGAAGAGATCGGGCGGCGCGCCCAGGTCGCGGCGACCGCGGATGCGGTGCGGCGCGCCATGACGGCGGCGCGCATCGACCAGCCGAGCGACGTCCACTACGTCCAGGTCAAGTGCCCGCTGTTGACCAAAGCGCGCATCGCCGAGGCGGCGGCGCGCGGCCGCGACGTCGCGACCTACGACACCTATGTCTCGATGGGCTATTCGCGCGGCGCCTCGGCGCTCGGCGTCGCCGCGGCGTTGGGCGAGATCGCCGACGCGGCCGCGAGCGACCGCGCGGTCTGCAGCGACCGGTCGCTGTACTCGGGGGTCGCCAGCACCTCGGCGGGCATCGAGCTGATGGAGAACCAGGTCATGGTGCTGGGCAACAGCGCCGCCTGGTCGGGCGACCTGGTGATCGGCCACGGCGTCATGGCGGACGCCATCGACGTCGCCGCCGCCGGCACCGCGCTGGCCGCGGTTGGCATTCGGCTCGGCACCCAGCTGGGCCCGCGGGAGCGGGCCCGCATCGCCGCGGTGCTGTGCAAGGCCGAGCCGGCGCAGAGCGGCGAGATCCGCGGCCGCCGCCACATCATGCTCGACGACAGCGACATCCATGCTTCGCGTCATGCCCGAGCCCTGGTCGGTGGCGTGCTCGCCGGGGTGTTCGGCGACACCCAGCTGTTCGTCTCGGGCGGCGCCGAGCATCAAGGACCGGACGGCGGCGGCCCGGTCGCCGTGATCGCCCGACGCTGAGGGGGTTTCTTTCGGCGCTCGCGGGGCTTCGCCCCTGCCGCGCCCACTAGTCGGCGGCGTCGATCTGCGACGGTGCGCCGTCGCGGGTCAGCTGACCGGAGAGCGCGATCACGCGCTCTTTGAGCGCGAGCATGGCAGCGACGTCGCCGGCGTCGATCGCGCGCTCGATCGCCTGCGACAGCACCACGATCTCGCAAGCACGGCGCCGCTGTAGGTCGAGCGCGTCCTTGGCGACGCGCAACGCCGCGCTCTGATCGGCCAACGCCGCGCCGTATCGCCGCAGCAACGCGGAATTGTGCGCCAACGTGTCGGCGCCGGCGCGCAGCGCGGCGACGACGTCGGGCGTGATGCGCCACGGCCGTGCAGTCCCGGGAAAGTCGACGATCTCGGCCACGCGTGCACGCTCCCGCGCGGCCCTCGCGCCCGGATCGTCGGGCATGCGGCGCCGCACTGTTGATCCTCCCTGGTTCCTTTCCGGTCAGCGGTTCTGCGCACGCCGCGTCGCAATAATGGGACAGCGGCTTCACGGTTCGATAAAAATATGCATGCGCCGCGCGCATGGCCGCCTGCGTCGCGCCCTGGAATTGGATCGCGGCATCCGGAGTCGCGCGGCGGCGCGCCAATGCAGCAGTCGTCGGGATGACTCGGCGCCCAACGGCCGCCGGCGGCAGCGATTCAGACGCGCAGCGCGTCGAGCACCGCGATCGCCTTGATCTCGATCAGCGCGTCGGGGCGAATCAGGGCGGCGACCTGGACGCCGGTCGCCGCCGGATACGGCGGCCGGAAGAACTCGCGACGCACCACGGCGGTCTTGTCGTAGTCCGCGAGGGTCAGGAAATAGTCGGTGGTCTCGACGATGTGGTCGAAGCTGGCGCCGGCCGCCGTCAGGATCGCCGCGAACTTGCGGAAGATGTGCCGGGTCTGCGCGACGATGTCGCCGACCCCGACGATCTGGCGATCGTCGTCGGTCGCGGTCGCGCCCGAGATGAACAAGAGGTTGCCGACGCGCACCGCCGGCGAGAACGTCATGCGCTCCGACCAGCGCCCCGGGATGATGGCTTCGCGCATCGGCATGGCCCTCACCCTTCCCACGGCTGCACCGTGGGCCCCTTCGCTCTCCCGCATTGCGGGAGAGCGTGGCGAGCGCAGCGAGCCGGGTGAGGGCTACGCGTTGACCTGGTCGACCAGCTCGAACTTCAGGCGCTTGACCTTGTCCATGTTGGTGCCTTCGAGGCGGATCAGCCGGGTCGGGCCGTCGCGCCGCGGCGCATGGAGGTCGCCCTCGTTGTAGAGATAGGCCATGCCCGGCTCGAGCTTGTAGGTGCGGACGCGGCGCACCTTGCCGGGCTTCTCGGGCGCCGCCGGCTCGAGCAGCGCGAAGTCGCTCATGTGGGTCTCGCCCTTGGCCTGGCCGTAGATCGCCCACGACGGGCCGTGGTCGTGCGGCTGGCTCTCCTTGGCGCCGCGGTAGACGTGGGCGAGGATGCAGAAGCCGAGCGCGG
>JACQAI010000032.1 GCA_016195115.1 Pseudomonadota bacterium | reverse complement strand
TCGAGCACCTGGTCGACGTCGACCGCCTCGGTGCGCACCGACATCTCCGAGCCGATCTCGGCATCGACCGGCAGCAGGTAGTTGCGGCCCTTCACCTGCATGCCGTGCCCGGCGTAGTAGAACAGCCCGGTGCCGCCGCCGACCAACCGCCCTGTGAACTCGCCGATCGCGCGGTTCATGTCCTTCTGGCTGGCGTTCTCGCGCTTGATGATCTCGAAACCGAGCCCCTGCAACGCCGTCGCCATGGCGCGCGCGTCGTTGACCGGGTTCTTGAGCGGCGCTTCCTTGTACGCGCCGTTGCCGATCACCAACGCGACACGCTTCTCGGCCGCCGCGGGGGCACGCGCCGGCTGTGCCGCGGCCGCGACGCTGACGAGGAGCGCAAGCCCCAGCGCCGCGCTGAATGAGACAACCTGCCTCATCGACCGCTCCCCCCGGTCCGTTGCGCCAATTCTAAGGAAAATATGGGTAAAAATCTACCGACGGACCGGCCGATTGCCTGGGGCGCGGTTCACGCCCCCGCGGCAACCTACCCCTCAGGCGAGCAGCTACCAGCAGGACGCCGAGGGCTTCATCAGGCTCAACGCGCTCAGATTCAGGCTGGCGAAGTGAGGCCGAAGTAGACGCGATCAAGCTGTGGTCGAACCGAGTCGGGCCGCGCTCAGCCCGCCGATGCCCGCTGCAGCGTGATAGGCGCGGTCTGATTGCATATATTGGTCCCCGACGTGCCGGTTCTGGGCGCGTCGATGGTCGGAAAGACTCCCGTGATCCCGATACTCAACGGCGCGAAACCGCTTGGGGTCAGCCGGTCCGCCGTAGCATCCAACATCTGGTCCTCGCCGAGCTTGGTTCGAAGCCGATAGATACTGTTGCCGCAGGTGACTCTGCCGTTGATCTCGCCGCCGCTCACCGTCAGGTCGTACTGCCACATCCCGCCCTGGCCGGTCCACTTGCCATCCAGGCTCGCGCGCGGCGGCGCGCTCAACGCGACCTGGGGTGCGGCGATCTGTGGTGGCGCAGACGCGGGGGCCGGCGGGGGCGTAGGGGCGACCGGAGCGCGCGGCGGTGGGGCAGCTGCAGGGAGTGCCGCCGGCACCGTTTCAGCGGGCGCGGACGCCTGGCGCTGCTGCTCGTTGAGCGCGCTCAGGCGCTTCAGCTCGGCTTCGAGCGTCGCCAGGCGGTCGGCCTCGGCGCGGCGCTTGGCCTCGTCCGCTTTGGCCGAGCGCTGGGACTCGGCCTGGCGCTGCGCGTCGGCGGCGCGCTGCTGCTCCTGGCTGCGCTCGGCTGCGCTCTGCAGCGCGCGCATGCGGTTGCGCGCCAACGAGACGAACTTGCCGTCGGGAAACTGATCGAGATAGCTCTGGAAATCGTGAGGATCATTGCTGTTCTGGATCGACTGCCAGAATGTCATCTCGATCTGGGTGTTGTCGGCCTGCTGCTTGAAATAGAAGTCGCCGACCAGCGACGACGCTTCCCACGGCACCTGCAGGTCGTTGGTCGCGGCGGCGACGCGCGAGCGCACGCGCTTGAACACGTCCTCGATCCTGAGGTTGGGCTCGCTGATCGCGCGCAGCAGCTCGGCGGTGTAGAGCCCGTTGGCGCCGTCGCCGTCGGCCGCGACCTTGCCGGGCGCGGTCGCGTACGCGATCAGCGCACCCTTCGGCGCGTCGATCTGAGCGAGCCCCCCGGCGCTTCCCCTGAAGCGCCGTTCAAAGGGATTGTTCCGGCAGGCATCCAGAATGACCATGTTGTCGAGCACCTGGTCGACGTCGACCGCCTCGGTGCGCACCGACATCTCCGAGCCGATCTCGGCATCGACCGGCAGCAGGTAGTTGCGGCCCTTCACCTGCATGCCGTGCCCGGCGTAGTAGAACAGCCCGGTGCCGCCGCCGGTCAGCCGCGTCGCGAACTCGCCGATCGCGCGGTTCATGTCCTTCTGGCTGGCGTTCTCGCGCTTGATGATCTCGAAGCCGAGCCCCTGGAGCGCCGTCGCCATGGCGCGCGCGTCGTTGACGGGATTCTTGAGCGGGGCTTCCTTGTAGGCGCCGTTGCCGATCACCAGGGCGACGCGCTTCTCGGTCGCCACAGGCGCACGCGCCGGCTGCGCCAGCACGTCGACGCTGCCGACCAGCGCGAGCCCCAGGGCCATAACGAATTGGACGCCCCGCCTCATCGATCGCTCCCGATCGTTGCGTCAAATATATAGAATATGCTGGTAAAATACTACCAACGGGGCAATCGCCCTATGGCGTGCTTCACACTTTCGGGGTGCCGCCCAGTCGCACCCCGCCCTACGTCGCGAGGTGCCGGTTGGGCGTGCGCGTGCGGCCCGGCGGGCAGGTCAACGGCCGCGGATGGCCGTGATAGGACTCCGACGTCGAGTCGAAGATGACGCAGCGGTTGGCGATCGGCAGGAACCCCCGCGGCGGCGCCGCGTCGCCGGGCCGGTGGAACTCGAGATGGCCGCCGTACGCCTCGGGCCAGTCGCGGTTGAAGTAGAGCAGCAGATTGACGCGGTGCTCGAGCCCCGAGTCGAGGTGATGGCTGTAGTCGGCGTGCAGGTTGAGGAAGCCGCCCGGCTCGATCAGGAACAGGGCGTTGCCGATCGGATCGGGCAGCAGAAACGGGATGCCGGTCGCGATCGAGAGAAAGCGGAGAAACAGCGAGCAATTCAGCTCGCGCCCGATCTTGCGCAGCGGAACCGGAATCTGCAGTTCCTCGTTGCACGCCTTCTTGTTCACCGAGACGGGGTGGCCGCGCACCGTCGAGTTCTGCACGAGCCAGACGCTGGAGTCCGGCGGCGGGAACGCCGCGATCGCGGCGTCGAGCGCGTCGGGTGCCAGAAAGTCGTCGATGACGATGTGGGGAAACGGCCGCGCGGCCTGGTAGGCGACGCGGGTCTTGTCCGCGTCCATCAGCATGCCCTCAAGATCGAACGTGAAGGTTTCGCCGATGACCGACATGGCTGCGCTGGGCTGCTCCGTCAACGCCCGGAACCCCGAGCTGGTCGCGCCGAGTGTCGGAATCCGGCCTTAACGAAGCGTTACGCCGGCGACGCGGCGCGCTTTAACTCGGCAAGGCCTGCCGCCGCTGCCGCGCTAGACGGTCGCCAGGCCGCGCCGCCGACGGCAGGCCGTCAGCGTGTTGTGCAGCAGGCAGGCGACGGTCATCGGGCCGACGCCGCCCGGCACCGGCGTGATCGCGCCGGCGACCGCGACCGCCTCGTCGAACGCGACGTCGCCGACCAGCCGGCTCTTGCCGTCGGGCTTCGGCATGCGGTTGATGCCGACGTCGATCACGGTGGCGCCCGGCTTGATCCAGTCGCCGCGCACCATCTCGGGCTTGCCGACCGCCGCGATCAGGATGTCGGCGCGGCGCGCCACCGCGGGCAGGTCGCGGGTCCGCGAGTGCGCCACCGTGACGGTGCAATGCTCGGCCAGCAGCAGCGCCGCGATCGGCTTGCCGACCAGCGCCGAACGCCCGATCACCACCGCCTCGCGGCCAACCAGTGCGCCACCCAGTGCATCCTTGAGCAGCATGACGCAGCCGAGCGGCGTGCACGGCACCAGCGCGTCGAGCCCGCACCACAGCCGGCCGACATTGACGGTGTTGAGCCCATCGACGTCCTTCAGGGGGTCGACCGCGGCGACCACCCGCGCGCTGTCGATGTGATCGGGCAGCGGCAGCTGGACCAGGATGCCGTCGACCTCGGGGGCGCGCCCGAGCTCGCCGACCAGCGCGATCAGCTCGGCCTCGGACGTGCTCGCCGGCAGGCGGTGCTCGAACGACGCCATGCCGGCCTCGCGCGTCTGGCTGGTCTTGTTGCGCACATAGACCTGGCTCGCCGCGTCGTCGCCGACCAGCACGGCCGCGAGCCCCGGCACGATGCCGTGCGCCGTCTTGAGCGCCGCCACCTCGTCGGCAATGCGCGCGCGCAAGCCGGCGGCGAACGCCTTGCCGTCGATCAGGCGCGCGGTCATCGCGGGGATGCTGTCTCGAGGGCGCGCAGCGTTGCCGCGATGCGCATCGGATCGCCCGCGAGCGCGACACGCTTCGTCCGCGCCGACGCGCCGGAGACCAGAGTGACGGCGGATTTCGGCAGGCCGAAGTGCTTGGCGAGCAACGCCAGCAGCGCGGCGTTGGCGGCGCCGTCGACCGGCGGCGCCGCCACCGCGACCTTGAGCACGCGCAAGCCGCGCGCATCGTGCTCGACGCCGAGAATGCGATCGGCGCGCGCGCGTGGCGTCAGCCGGACCGTGATCGGAGCCGCGGCGGGTACGCCCATGCGCAGCTCAGCGCAGGTAGTAGTGGACGGCGTCGCGCAGGAACACGAGCAGCAGGATCACGATCACGGGCGAGATGTCGATGCCGCCGAGGTGGGGCAGTATGCGGCGGATCGGACGCAGCACAGGCTCGGTCAGCCGGTAGCATATGTCGCCGACGGTGTAGACGAACCGGTTGCGCGTGTTGACCACGTTGAACGCGACCAGCCAGCTCAGAATCGCGGTGAGCACCAGCACCCAGATATACAGCGTGATGACGGTGCTGATCAGATTGACAAAGGGGTCCATGAAATCGCTGCCGCAGGGCGTTCCAAAGGTCCCCGAAGCTAGCCTCGGGCGTGCATCGGCGCAAGGCCGGCCGGCGGACTCGGGCGCGGATTCCCGGCCGATTCGCGGCCCGGAGGTGCGCTTGACAGGCCACAGGCCCGCGACCATTATCCGGCCCGCGTTGCGGGGGGCTGTAGCTCAGCTGGGAGAGCGCTGCAATCGCACTGCAGAGGTCGTCGGTTCGATCCCGATCAGCTCCACCACCCCGCACCCCGCCCGATCATGCCGATATTGAGCGTCGCCGTTCGCAACCACCGACGCGCCAGGCTCGACGCGGTGATGGCGCGTCACGAGCTCGACGCGCTGCTGCTCGCCAGCGCCGATTTTTTCGAGTTCGCCACCAACCACGGCGTGACCGTGCAGGCCTGGGAACGGCCGTTCGCGCTGGTGTTGACGCGCGCCGGCGCGGCCGTCGCCGTGATGCCCGAGATCTCGGCCAACAAGCTCGCAGCCGAGCGGCAGCGCGGCGCGCTGTGGCTCGATCGCACGGTCCACTACGTCGAGCGGCCGCTCGCCGGGCGCGCCTCGACCGAGGACTTTCCTGCGGCGCTGGCCGATCTCCTGCGCGAGCTCGGCTTGACGCGCGCCCGCATCGGCATCGACGGCGCGGCCGGCCCGGTAGCGCGTGCGCTGGCGCTGCGGCCCGAGGCGACCACGGTGGCGGTCGTCGCCGACCTGCGCACGGTGCGCCTGGTCAAGCACGCCGAGGAAATCGCCGCCTTCCGCCAGGCCGCGGCGCTCGCCGACTGGGCGCTGGCGCGTTATCGCGCCGAGCTGCGCCCCGGCCGCCTGACCCAGGAGGTCGACCATCTGATCGCGGCGGCGACGATGGTCGAGGCCGCCGCGCGCGTCCCCGACGAGGATTTCCAGATCCTCAAGTTCATGACCTTGAGCGGGCCGGCCGGGGCCTCGCCGCACGGCGACGGCGCGCAGACCGGCGCCCGGGTGCTCGCCGGCGCGCCCGCGGTGGTCGCTTGCAACGTGCGGCTCAACGGGCTCAGCGTCGAGGACCAGCGGACCTTCGCGTGCGGCCAGCCCGGCGCCGATGTCATCCGGCTGATCGATGCGGCGCGCCATGCCACCGAGGCCGGCCTGGCGGCGGCGGTCGCCGGGGCGCCGCTGTCCGGCATCGATCAGACGGCGTGCGGCGTCATCGAGCGCGCCGGCTTCGGCCGCTACATCCTGCATCGCACCGGCCACGGCATCGGCGTCGCCACCCACGAGTTCCCCGAGGACATGGGCTTCAACCCACGGCCGCTGATCGCCGACGAGGTCATGGTCGTCGAGCCAGGCATCTACGTGCCCGGGCTCGGCGGTTTCCGCTACGTCGACATGGCGGTGGTCGGCGCGACGCCCGACCGCTTGACCCACGCGCCCTCGGATCTCGCCGCGATGACGATCGCGTGATCACGCTCGCCCGTGCCGCGCGCGCCCGTTAAAGTGCCGGGATCAAGCCGCCAGGGAGGATCATCATGGCCAAGCGCGCGACCAAGAAAGCCAAGCGGCCCGCGGCCAAAAGCGCTCGCAAGCCGGCGCGGACTGCCCGCAAGGCCGTGTCGCGCAAGGTCGCGGCACGCAAACCCGCCGCGCGCAAGGCGGCCGCCCGCAAGCCGACGCGCCCCGCCGCCCGATCGGCGCCGCGTCCCAAGCAGCGCTTTACGGTCAGCCACCTGCTCGACTCGGATTTTCTCGGCGGCTTGCGCAGCTACGCGCGCTACCGCGACCTCGGCACCGCCGCGGCGACCAACGGCATGGTGCGGGCCCACGTCATCCGCATGATCCCGCCGGTCACCGACGAGGTCCGCAAGGCGCACTATCATGACGTCGAGTTCCAGATGGTCTACGTGCTGCGCGGATCGATGACGACCGACTTCGAGGGCCAGGGCCCGATCACCATGCACGCCGGCAGCTGCTGGGTTCAGCCGCCCAAGATCAAGCACACCGTGCTCGACTATTCCGACGACTGCGAGGTGCTGGAGATCATCCTGCCGGCGGAG
>JACQAI010000451.1 GCA_016195115.1 Pseudomonadota bacterium | reverse complement strand
CGGTCCGGCGCGGTGAGCGAGCTCGAACAGGCGGCCGAGGCGGCGCGGCTGGGCGAGCGCTTGGCCGGCGCGGGCCGCTGGGCCGAGGCCGCGGCGGCGTTCGAGCAGGCGCTGGCGGGCGCACCCGGCGACGCGATGCTGCACAACAATCTCGCGGTCGCGTTGTTTCAGGGCGGCCAAGTCGCCGCGGCAGCGGGCGCGTTCGCGCGCGCGGTCGAGCTCGATCCCAACCACGTTTCGGCGCACGCCGGGTTGGCCTTTGCGCGGCTCAACCAGGGCGACCAGCCGGGCGCCATCGACGCCTTCCGCGCGGTCGTGCGGCTCGATCCGCGCGCGGTCCAGGCGCACATGGCGCTCTACCAGTTGCTGCAGGTGGCGCAGCAGCGTGACCAGGCGCTCGCCCATCAGGCCGCCGCGCTCGAGGTCTGCCAGCTCTACACCCAGCCGTGCACCGGCTCGGAACCCGTGGCCTCGGTCCTCGTCCTCAAGGCGCCCGGCGACCTGCAGACCAACATCCCGCTCGATCTGCTGTTCGATCGGGCGCGCTACACGCTGCACGACCTCTATCTGGTCGAGGGCCAGGCGCCGCCCGCCGCGGCAGCGCTGCCGGCCTATGACCTGGTGTTCAACGCGATCTCGGAATCCGAGCGCGCGTTGCCGGCGCTTGCCGCCGCCGAGCGCTTCATCGCCGCGCAGGCGAAACCGGCGCTCAACGACCCGGCGCGCGTGCGCGCGCTGTCACGCGACGGGGCGGCGCGCCTGTTCGCCGATCTTCCGGACTGTCGGTTTCCGCCGACCGCGCGGCTGACGCGCGCGGCGCTGACCGCCGAGGCGCCGGCGGCGGCGCTGGCACGCCACGGCCTGGCCTTGCCGGTGGTGATCCGGCCGCTCGAGTCCCACGCCGGCGTCGATCTCGAGCGGATCGACGACGCCGCGGCCCTCGCCGACTATCTCGCGCGCGTCGAGCGGCCCGAGTACTACGTCGCGCCGTTCGTCGACTATCGCAACGCCGACGGCCTCTACCGCAAGTACCGCGTGATTTTCGTCGATGGCGCGCCGTATCCGTGCCATCTCGCGATCTCGCGGCGTTGGATGATCCACTATCTCAACGCCGACACGCCCGGGTTCGTCTGGATGCGCGCCGAGGAGGAGCGCTTCCTCGCCGATCTCGCCAACGTGTTCTCGAGTGCGCAGCTGGCGGCGCTAGGCGCGATCGCGGCGCGCTGCGGGCTTGACTATGCCGGCATCGATTGCGCGCTCGATGCCGACGGCCGTGTGCTCGTGTTCGAGATCGACGCGGCGATGCTGGTGCACCTGTGGGACCCGATCGAGATTTATCCCTACAAGCACCGCTACGTGCCGCGGATCTTCCGCGCCGTCGAGCAGCTGGTGGAACGGCGGATCAGAGGCTGACGGCTAGGTGACCTTGCCGGAGCCCTGGCTCTGGCTGCTCTGGCGCTGGCCGGTGTCGTGCGTAGGGCCGGTTGCCGGCGCGGCGATCTCGGCGAGCGCCTTCGGGGTGTTGTGCGGCAGGGTCCGGTTGGGGATGCCGGTCTCGTCGACCTGGCGATAGCGGTCGAGGATCTCCTGCGGCGGAATCTGGTTGCGGATCTTGCCGGTCTCGGCGTTCCGGTAGGTGATGAACACGATGCTCGTGTACGGGTCGAACGAGATCGACGGGCTGACGTAAGCCGGCGCGTTGAGGTTGATGTGCTCGCGATTGTCCGGGGCAGCCGGCGGCGGCACGACGGGCGCCGCAACCACGCGCGGGGTCACTAGCAGCGACGCAGATAGGCTCGAAGTCAATCCGTCAGACATACCACTCTCCATTTTGGAGATCATGCTACCTTTGTTAAAGATTGGTCGGTTAATCCCTGTATGTCAAGAAGATGAGCCGTGGAATTGCATTATTTTTAACGAAAAACGTCGCCGATTCGGTACCGCGGCGCGCGTGAGCCCGCTCACGGCGCCCGCCGGCAGGTTGGGCCGGGGCCGGCGGTCCGTGGTGCCGCGGCCGGCTGGCCATCGGCCAGGGCGAAATGGCGACCGTGCAGGACCAGCTGCATGATGCTCGGATCGCGGGCGCCGAAGGCCCGCCAGCGGCGCTCGAATTCTGCGGCGCTGATGGCCGGATCGAGCATGCCCATGGCCCGGAAATCCTGGCGCGTCGTCTTGCGCGGACCCCAGGCGCGATCGGACCGCGGCAACGGCTGGCCGCAGTGCGCGAGCAGCGGCGCGAGCCGCCAGAACAAGTGGGCGGCGGCTTCGCCGGCCCTGTCCTCGAGCGCTAGCACGCCGCACGTCGGCGGCACGTCGAACCACTCGATATCGATGATCGGCCCGGAATCAACCTTGGGTGCCATCTCGTGCGCGGTCGCCGCGAACCGGGTGACGCCATCGTAGAGCGCGAAGCTCGCCGGGTGCGACCCCGGATAGTCTGGCGATGCGGGATGGAAATTATAGGCTGGGCCGCTCAGGCCGGCGAGCACCGGGGCCGGCACGATGGTCTCGGTGCAGAAGCCGATCAGGCGGTCGAAGGGACCGGCGGTCGCGACCGCGTTGTCGAGATCGTCGCGAGTGTGGGCGCACACGATCAGCAACCCAGGATTGTGTCGCCGCAGGGCTTCGGACAGCGGCCCGGCGAGTTCGGTATCACACAGCAGCAGCAGGCATTCGGCCATGGGTGAACGCCGGTTCGGTCTCAAGCGCCGACCAAGCGATCGGCCGGCCGCGGCTCGCAGATCGCCGACGGTCGGCGCGCGCCGGAGAGCGGCCGGCGCGCGCTGCGCGCGTCAGCTCAGCGGGCGCCGCAAGCTGATCAGGTAGCCCTGCAGGTCGACGCCGTCGTCGCTCTGGAGGACCTCTGGCCACACTTGGACGATCTCGAAGCCGGTCGCTTTCGCGCTCGCCTCGACGTACGGCAGGGCGTGGCTATAGCGGCCGCTGTCCTGGACGCGATACTCGTCCTTGCTGACCCCGGCGGCGATGTCGGCGCGCCACGACTCCGAGCCGGCCTCGATCGAGAACACGAACAGCCCGCTCGGCAGCAGCCGCTTGAAAGCCGCGGCGAACACCGGCTTCAGGTCGCCGAAATAGGCCAGCGAGTCGCCCGCCGCGACGCATTCATAGAGGCGCGGATCGGCGGTCATCGAGGCGATCAGATCGGCGGCCTCGAGTTCGTGGTAGACGCCCTTGAGCTGAGCGTAGTGGATGAGGTTGCGTGACAGGTCGACGCCCTTGAGATAGGCGGTCAGATCGTAGGTCATGGCGCCGACGAGGCCGCTGCCGCAACCAATGTCGAGCACGGCCGACAGCTTGTGCGCCGCCGGCCGGTTCGGATCAAGTTTCGGCCGGATGCGCAGGATCTCGCGCCGGATCAGGCCGGGCACGCGGACGCCGAGCTTGAACATCGCGATGGCTTCGTAGCTGTCGGCACGGCTATCGAACACCGCGCGCACGTAGTCCTCGGGGGCTCGCGCGGTGGCCTCGTTCTCGACGATCGCCAGCATGTGCATCAGGTAACCGTCCTGGGGCGCCAGCGCGAGCCCGCTGCGGAACACCTCGCCCGCCTTGGCGCGGTCGCCGAGCAGGAGCAGGGCGTGGCCGTAGGAGCGATAGATCAGCGGGGTCTTGAGGCCGCCCTCGAGGGCGGCGCGACAGACTTCGGCGGCCTGCGCGTGCTGCTTCTCCTGCATGTACAGGTCGGCGACGACGGTGACGAAGCCCTCGTTCTGCGGGTGGAGGCGGTGCAGTTTCTCGTAGAGCTCGAGCGCCGCCGGGACGTTGCCCTTGATCTGGAGCGCGTGCGCCAGCGCCTCGTAGTATTCCAGCTTGCTGCCGTCGAGCCGGATCGCCTCGGAGAAGCCGAGCACCGCCTCGTCGTGACGGCCGGAGCGCATCAAGATGCGCGCAAACAGGGCGGCGTATTCGGCATTCGTCGGCTCGGCCATCACCGCGGCGGCCGCGTCGTCGACCGCCCTGTCGATGGCGCCGGTGAACTGGTGAGCCTGGGCGCGCGAGGCGAGCCACGCCGCGGTGTTGGGGCGCGCGTCGAGCGCCGCCGTGAGTTCGTTGACGGCCTGCGCGTAGCGTTCCTGGCGGAGCAGCAACTGGCCCAACGAGGCGTGAAGCTGGGCCTCCTTGTCGGAATTTGCGCCCGCCGGCGCGCCAACGGGTTCCTTCACGGTACTGGTCTGCATAGCGGCAATCCTTGTTGCGGGTACGCGTGGTTGGGGCAAAGTCGTGTGGTCACTGCAGCGGCCTCGGGGCGAGGGCGAAACCGCGACGCACGTAGAGGGCATCCCCCCAGGACGAGTGGTACGGCGTCAGGGTTGCTACCCGGTCGAAACCCCGATCGCCCAGGAAGTTGTCGATGTCCTCGACTTGGGCGCAGCCCTCGTAGAGCTCCTCGAAATTGATCTCGATGCTGACGGCCTCGATGGCCTCGAGGGCCTTCACGGCGCCGCGCAAGGCGCGCAGCTCGGCGCCCTGGATGTCGACGCACAGGATGTTGAAGTCGGCGGCGTTGAGCGCCAGCGACTCCATCAGCCCGTCAAGGCGCAAGCCCGGCACCTGAACGACGGCGTCCTCGACGATCGTCGGGTAGATGCGTTGGTGCAGCTTCAGCGGCAGGATCGAGCTCGAGTCGTCGTGCGACGCGATGTGCAGATCGACCGGCCCATCGGCGTCGTTGATCGCGCAGTGTGCGACGGTGACCCCGGGGGTCGTGGCGACCAGGCTGCGCAGGTGGTCGATCAGTCTGGGATTGGCCTCGATCAGCAGCACCTGTTTGGCGCCCAGCTCCAGATAGGTCGGCAACTCCTCGCCTTCATGGGCGCCGACATGGATGACGCCGCGTGCCGCGATGCCGAACTTGGTCAGCAGCTGCGGTAGGTCGAGGATCTCGAGCTCGGCCTTGGTGAACTGGGTCAGCAGGCGGGTGTGGATCGCGACCGTGTGGCCGGTCCAGCGCGACGCCGCGAGCTCCGCTTGCGACAGCCGCTTGAAGGCGTCGCCCTCGAGCCGCATCACGACGTAGTCGTGGTGCTCCAGCAGGAACGCGAGCGGCGCCAGACCTTCGGTGCCGAGCGGCGTCGGCGCGATCTCGATGAGATCGATGCGCGAGTGGCGCAGCAGCTTTTTGGCACCGAGCAGGATGTCGAGCGCGGCCGCCGCGGTGTCGATCCTGAGATAGTGGACGTGGTTGAAACGGCGGTCGTCGCGCGCCTCATCGAGGGTCGCGACCGCGACGCCGGCGGTCGACGGGCGCCCCGCCGGGCAGGCGTTCACCGTGATGTCGTTGCTGAACGGCCGCAGGCTGCGTGCGAGCCCGGCCTGCGCATCGGCGTCGTGGGGAAACACCAGATAGCGGGCACCCGGACGAGCCTGCGCGCAGGCCTGGATCCAGGCGTCATCGCGCACGCCGGCGGCGACCACTGTCCACCCGGAGCGGATCAGTTGGTAGAGCTTTTCGTCGTCCGGCGAAGGAAGATCGGCACTGGCCAAGGCGAGGCTCATGGGAACACGGGCGCGGCAGGCGCAACGGCGCGATCAGGGCCCCGGGTTGTCGCTCAGCCCGTCGATGATCGCCTGATTGACCGAGATCAAGAGATCGAGATCGACCTCGGCTTTGTTCAGCTTTTCGCACTCCCGGATGATCGCGAGGCCGACCGAGACAATCTGCGCGCGCAGCTCGATCGGGAGCTGGTTGCCCTCGCTCGACAGGTCGGAAACCAGGATGTACCACACCGTAGTGTTGTCGCTGACCGCCCGGGCCAGCAGGATCGCATCGTCCTTGGCCGCCGACGCCGCGCGCAGGCGCTGCGTGACCAGGGCAATCACATCGCGCTCTTGTTCGCGGGGGGTTCGCACGACACTGTTCGTCTTGGCGTAGGCGGCCAGGCGCTTATCAACTTGCTGGGCGGCCGAGGTCATCGCAGACCACTCCATGGATCATTGAACAAAAAAGACGCCGAAGCGGAACGGGCATCTTGCGGCAGTGCCGTTATGTCTTGCGACCCGCGTCCGCATTGGCTGAGCGCGTGCAATCTACACAAACGTGGGTGAAGATTTTATTAATGCCGGCCGATCGCGATTAAGCTCGATTTTCCGCCGGGCGGCCCGCCGGCGCTGGCGGTAGGGTTCGGCGCCAGGCTTTCAGATCGTCGGCAAGCCGGGCGATGACGGGCGTCCAAGCGCTGGCGGCCAACTGGCGGTAGAGCCGCATCGTCGGGTACCAGGGACTATCGTCCCGGTTGAGCAGCCAACGCCAGCAGCCGTCGAAACGCGACAGCAGCCATACCGGCTTGCCGAGGCCGCCGGCGAGGTGGGCAACCGAGGTGTCGACGCTGATCACGAGGTCGAGCGCCATCACGACCGCTGCGGTGTCGGCGAAGTCGGTGACCTCTTCCATCGGGTCGATCAGCGCCATGCCCGCGGGCGGCTCAGCCGCTTGGCTCGCCGGCGGCCCCTTCTGCAGGCTGACCCAAGAGACATCGCCGACCGCCGCGAGCGGCGCCAGCGCGGCGAGCGCCAGGCTGCGCCGGCGGTCGGTCGCGACCGCCTGCGGGTCGTTCGGGCGGATGCCGCCGGCCCACACCAGCCCGATCCGCGGTCCGGCCACCGCGGCCAACCGACGTTGCCAAACCGCGACCTTCGCGGCGTTCGCGGTGAGGTAGGGCAGGCGCGCTGGAATCGTCTCGAGCGTCGTGCCGAGCGCCAGCGGCAGCGACATCAGCGGACAGTGCAGGTCGAACGGCGGCAGGCTATCGGCGCGGGGGAACTGCGGATCCATCGGCACGACGCGCACCCCGGCGGGGGCGAAGCTGTCGACCATGACGCCGAGCAGCGGGGGCGGCACCTCGAGGATGATCTCGGCGGGGCGATGCGCGGCGACCAACTCGACGTAGCGGCAGAACTGCAGCGTGTCGCCCATGCCCTGCTCGGCATGGAGCAGGATACGCCGGCCGTCGAGCGGCTCGCCGCGCCACCGCGGCTGCGTGAACGGCCGACGCAGCGTCTCCGAATAGCGCCGGCGCCAGCGCCACTCGTATTCCGGCCAACCGGCGGCGAAGTCGCCGGCGCGCAGCAATGTCAGCGAGCGGTTCCAGTGGGCTTCGACGTACTCGGGGCGGAGCTCGATCGCGCGCTGATAGTGCGCCAGCGCGCTGGCGATCTGGCCGTCATCTTCGAGCGCGTTGGCGTTGTTGTAGTGGGCCTCGGCGAGATCCGGCTTGAGCGCGAGCGCGCGCCCGAAGGCGGCCAGCGCGTCGGTGATCCGGCCCTGCGCATGTAGCGCGTTACCCAGGCTGGCATGCGCCTCGGCATGATCGGGCGCCACTGCGAGCAGGTCCTGCCAATGCCCGATCGCGTCGTCGAACCGCTCCTGGTCCTGAAGCAGATTGGCCAAGTTGAAGCGCGCGCCGATCAGCTTCGGGTCGGCAGCCAGCGCCAACCGATAGCGCGCCATCGCCTGGTCGACGTCGCCGCGCTCCTTGAGCAGGTTGCCGAGATTGAAGTGGGCGTCGGCATAGCCCGGCTCGAGCGTGGTCGCGCGCCGGTAGCCGGCTTCCGCGGCATCCCAAGCGCCTTGCGCGTAGCGCGCGTTCGCCAGGTTGTAGTGGGCCTGGGCAGCGTTGGGATCGAGCGCGAGCGCGCGTTCGTAGCATGCCACCGCCTCGTCGAGCCGCCGGGCCGCGCGCAACGCGACCCCGAGATTGACCAGCGTGGTGACCGAGCGCGGCGCCAACCGGATGGCGGCTTGGTACGCCTCGACCGCGGCGTCGAGGCGGCCGGCGGTCTGCAGCATGTTGGCGAGATTGTTGAGCGCTTCGGCGTAGTCGGGGCGCCGCTGCAAGGCGTCGCGATAGCTCGCGATCGCGTCCTCGATGCGCCCGTTCGCGGCGTAGGCGTTGCCCAGGCTGTAGTGCGCTTGGGCAAAATCCGGGTCGAGCCGCAGGGCCTCGCGATAGCTCGCGATCGCGCCCGCCAGGTCGCCGCGCGCCTCCAGCAGGTTGCCGAGGTTGGCGTGTGCCTGGATACATGTCGGATCGAGGCCGAGCGCGCGGCGGTAGCTCGCGGCCGCCTCGTCGCGGCGATCGATCGCGTTCAGCGCCGTGCCGAGATTGACGTGCAGTGCTGCGTGCGCCGGCGTCGCCGGCACGCCGCTCGCAGCCAGGATGGCGAGCGCCGCCGCGATGCGCGCCGCGGCGTCCTGGGCGCGGCCGGTCTGCAGCTCGAGCAGGCCGAGCAGATGCTGCGCGTCGATGTGGCGGGGCTCGTCGGCGAGGATCGCCCGGTAGAGCTGCTCGGCCTCGGACCACTGGCTCGCCTGGTGACATTGCAGCGCGCGCTGGAATGTCTCGGGGGTGGTCGTCATCGGCCGTCCAATCGCCTCGTCCTGTCCGGGGCGGCAGTGCGCTCGCCGGCGTCGCCGCACCATGCGCCGCGGTGGTGAAGCCGGCGTTAAGCCCCGAGTCGG
>JACQAI010000450.1 GCA_016195115.1 Pseudomonadota bacterium | reverse complement strand
GCGGATCATGACGGCGAGAGTGAACCATCCAGCGTCGCTGTCGCGACGCAACGCAAACTAATCATGGACCAGCCCGACCGCCGCGCGCCGAGCGGGCGGTGCGCGGGTCGGATCCTGGGCAAGCGCGATGCCGTCCTACCCATTGTTGTCCGCGATCCGCGCGTTGCCGGCCGCCGGCATCCCCGAGCGTGTGCCGGTCGCGCTGGAGCGCTGGCATGAGGCCGCCGCGCGCACCGGCGCCGAGGCTTTCGCCCGCGATCTCGCCGCCGACCCGACCGGCGCCGCGCTGCTCGCCGCCATCTTCGGCAATAGTCCTTTTCTGACCGAGGGTCTGCTGGCCGACGTCGAGGCCGTGCGCGCGCTGGCGCAGCACGGTCCCGATCGCACCTTTGCCGAAATCCTGGGCAGCATCAACGACGATCTGGCCGCGCAGCCGACCGGTATGGTGATGCACGCGCTGCGTGCCGCCAAGCGCCGCGCCGCGGTGACGATCGCGCTTGCCGACATCGCCGGCATCTGGCCGCTCGAGCGCGTCACCGAGAGCCTGAGCGCGCTCGCCGAGGCCGCGCTCGACGTCGCCGCGATCCATGCTCTCGGGCTCGGCTGCACCGCGCCCGGCGAGCCGATCGAACGCGCCGGGCTCGGCACGCTGCGCGACGGGCTGGTGATCCTCGCCATGGGCAAGCTCGGCGCCCGCGAGCTCAACTACTCGAGCGACATAGATCTGGTCGTGCTCTACGACGAGGAGCGCATCGCAGCCGGCGTGCGCGCGGCGTTCGGGCGCCACACCGCGGCCCAGTTCTACATCCGCCTGGTGCGCAACCTCGTCAAGGTGATGGAGGAGCGTACGCCCGACGGCTACGTGTTCCGCACCGACTTGCGGCTCCGGCCCGACCCCGGCTCGACGCCGGCGGCGATCTCGGTGCTCGCGGCCGAGACCTACTACGAGACGGTCGGCCAGAACTGGGAGCGCGCCGCGATGATCAAGGCGCGACCGGTTGCCGGCGACCGCGCCGCCGGGCAGGCGTTCCTGCGCCACCTGCGGCCGTTCCTGTGGCGCAAGAATCTGGATTTCGCCGCGATCAACGACATCCATTCGATCAAGCGCCAGATCAACGCCCACAAGCGCATCGAGACCGACACGCTGCTCGGCCTCGACGTCAAGCTCGGTCACGGCGGCATCCGCGAGATCGAGTTCTTCGCCCAGACCCAGCAGCTGATCTGGGGCGGCCGCGATCCGTCGCTGCGCATCGCCGGCACCTGCGCGGCGCTGCACGCGCTCGCCGCGGTCGAGCGCGTCGACCCCGCGACCGTCGATGCGCTCGAGGCCGCCTACCGCTTCCTGCGCCAGGTCGAGCATCGCCTGCAGATGGTCGACGACCAGCAGACCCATCGCCTGCCGGCCGACGCGACGGGCTTCGCGCGCATGGCGGCGTTCCTCGGGTTTGCCAGCGGCGACGCCTTCGCGGCCGAGCTGCGGCGCCAGCTCGACACGGTCAGCGCCCACTACGCCCAGCTGTTCGAGGAGGCGCCGTCGCTGTCCGGCCCCGGCAACCTGGTGTTCACCGGCACGGACGACGACCCCGAGACAACCCGCACCCTGAAGGCAATGGGCTTCCGCAACGCCAGCGGCGTCTCGGCGGTGATCCGGGGCTGGCATCACGGCCGCTTGCGCGCGACCCGCAGCGTGCGGGCGCGCGAGCTGCTGACCGAGCTGATGCCGACCCTACTGACGGCGCTGGCGCGCGAGCGCGACCCCGACCTGGCGTTCGCGCGCTTCGACAACTTCCTCGCCAACCTGCCGGGCGGCGTCCAGCTGTTCGCCCAGCTGTACAGCAATCCCCAGCAGCTCGACCGCATCGCCGAGATCATGGGCGCGGCGCCGGCGCTCGCCGATTATCTCGGCCGCCACCCGCAGCTGCTCGACAGCCTCTTGAGCGACAGCTTCGGCGGCGCCGCGCCCGATCAAACGGCGCTGCGCGACGACCTCGACCGCGCGCTGCAGGACGCCGACGATCTGCAGGACGTGCTCGACCTGATCCGGCGCTGGAGCGGCGACCGCAAGTTCCTGATCGGCACCGGCATGCTGCGCGGCACCGTGGCGGTGGTCGAGGCGGCGCGCCAGCTCAGCGACATCGCCGACGCCGCGATCGCCGCACTGGTGCCGGCGGTCGAGCGCACGTTCGCCGCGCTGCACGGCCACGTGCCCGGCGGCGTGTTCGCGGTGGTGGCGCTCGGCAAGCTCGGCGCACGCGAGCTCACCGTCACCTCGGACCTCGATCTCGTGTTCATCTACGAACCCGGCGACGACACCCTGTCGGACGGCCGCAAGCCGCTGCCGGCGGTCAGCTATTTTGCCCGGCTCGGCCAGCGGCTGATCTCGGCGTTGACCGCGCCGACCGCCGAGGGCGAGCTGTTCCGGGTCGACATGCGCTTGCGGCCGACCGGCAACAAGGGCCCGATCGCGGTCAGCCTCGACTATTTCCTGCGCTATCAGCACGGCGAGGCGTGGAGCTGGGAGCACATGGCGCTCAGCCGGGCACGCGTGATCGCGGCCTCGCCGGGGTTCGGGGCCCGTGTCGAACACGCGATCCTCGAGGTTGTGGCGCGCCCGCGCGACGCCGAGCGCCTGGTGGTCGACGTCGCCGACATGCGCAAGCGCATCGCGCACGAGCGCCCGCGGCCCAAGCCGTTCGACGTCAAGAACCGGCGCGGCGGGCTGATCGACGTCGAGTTCATCGCGCAGTACCTGCTGCTGCGCCACGCCCACAGCCACCCCGGCCTGATCACCGGCAACACCGAGGCGGCGCTCGGTCGGCTCGGTGACCGCGGCCTGCTGGCGCCCGAGCGCGCCCAGGCGCTGCAACGCGCCGCCCGGCTGTGGCAGGCGATCCAGGGCTATCTGCGCCTCGCCACCGGCGGCGAGCTCGAAGCCGACCTGGCGTCGACCACGCTCAAGCAGGGCCTGGCACGCGCCTGCGACGTGATCGACTACGCGGCCCTGCAGCACACCATCGCGGCGAGCGCCGCCGCCGTCACGGCAGCCTATCGCGAGCTGATCGACGACCCCGCCGCGTTCGCGCGCAAGCACCTCAAGGAGGAGAAAGTCTCATGACCGTCAAAGTCGGCAAAGCGGCGCCCGATTTCACCTTGCCGACCGATGGCGGCGGCAAGATCTCGCTCAAGGGCCTGCGCGGCCACAACGTCGTGCTCTATTTCTATCCCAAGGACGACACCACGGGCTGCACCGCCGAGGCCTGCGGCTTCCGCGACGCGCTGCCCAAGTTCGGCAAGCTCGACGCCGCGGTGATCGGCATCTCGCGCGACCCGG
>JACQAI010000449.1 GCA_016195115.1 Pseudomonadota bacterium | reverse complement strand
GCGCAAGCGCAGGCAGGGACTGGGCTGGTCCACTGAAGGCGGGATGCAGAAGCTGATGACCGCGGCTTTCTACGCGGTCTTGTTCGTGTTCCTGCTGGCGGGGCGGCCTTTGGCCGCGTCGAAGTTCATCTACTTCCAGTTCTAGCGCTGACGAGGACCTGCAGGTCCCCCACGTTCTTGAGGCGCAGGAGCTCCATGGTCTTGAAGCGCAGGCCGTACTCCTTCTCCACGGCCAGGATGACCTTCACATGGCTCAGGGAATCCCAGCCCGGCACGTCGCCGGCCTTGGTGGCGTCCTGGAACTCGAAGTCGTCGAGGTCGAGGGTCTTGAGGATGACCCGCTTGAGCCGATCGGATATCACGAAGCCCCCCCTTCCAGGATCGGCGCGTCGCCGCTGAGCACCCGCTCCCGGTTGGCCTTGCGGCTGGGCTTGCCCGAGGAGCTCTTGATGAGCCAGCGCGGCGGCACCAGATGGACCGCGGCTACGGTCACGTCTATGGCCATGGCCGCCTGCTTGACCGCCAGCGCCAGACGCTTGCGCGCGCCGGCCTCCTCCACCGCGGTCTCCGCGGCCACGCAGACCTGCTCGGTGCCGTCCGCCTCGGATTCGACGCCGAAGGCCACCACCCGGCCCGGGATGACGCCCTCCACGCCGCCGACCGCGTCCTCGATGTCCTCGGGATAGAGGTTCTTGCCCAATCCCTGCGGCATGTAGGCGATGCGCGGGCACGCAGCGCCACGGTGGCGCGGGTCGGCCATGTCGCCGCCGAGCACGCGCACGCGCCCGGACTGGATCCGCCGCGCGCCGGCGACCAGGCCGAGCAGGGTCGACTTGCCGACGCCGTCGGGACCAATCAACCCGACCATCGTTCCGGCGGGCAGGTCCGACGTGACGTCGGCGAGCGCCGTCGCGGCGCCGTAGCGGTGGGACACGTGCTGCAGCGACGCGATCACTGGCGGGCTGGCCTAGGGCACAGTCCCAGCCGCGAGCACTTTCGGCCAGGCCGCGCCCGGATCGATCTGGACATAGGCGACCCCGGGCATGCCGGCGCGGACCATATCGTCGAGGGCGCGCAAGTACTCGGGATCGATGCGCACCTTGACGCGAAACATCAGCTTGTCGCGCTCGCTTCGCGTCTCCACGGCTTTGGGCGTGAACTGAGCCTGGTTGGCGACGAACGAGACCTTCGCCGGGATCGGCCGGTCGGGTAGCGCATCGACCACGATGCGGGCGTCGGCGCCGACCTTGGCGCGACCAACCTCCGTGGTCGGCAGGTAGATGTTCATGTAGACCGAAGCGGAATCGAGCATGGTGAAGACCTTGCCGCCGGCCGGCAGCACCTCACCGACGGTGGCAAGGCGGTACTGGATACGGCCGTCGCGCGGCGCTGTGAGCAGGTTGTCGGCGATGTTGATCCGCTGGAGCTCGGCGTCATGCTGTGCGGCCTCGAGCGCGTGCGTGGCGCCGCCGAGCCGGGCTTCGGCGGCGACCAGCGCCGCCGCCGCGCTGTCGCGCTGCTGACGCCGCTGATCGAACAGCTCGCGCGTCGCGTAGCCTTGCTGCAGCAGGGCAGCGGTGCGCTCGAGCTGCTGGCTCGCGAGCGCCGCCTGGGCGCGCTGCTGCTCAATGTTGGAGCGCGCCTCGTCGACCACGCGCCGGGCCTGAAGCACCTGCGCCTCGGCCCGCCCGAGGGAGGCCTCGAGGTCGCGCGTGTCCATCCGGGCGAGCGCCTGTCCGGCGCGCACCACGTCACCCTCGTCGACGAAGCGCTCGGCGACCCGCCCGGCGAACTTGGTCTCGATGTCGATCTCGTCGGTTTCGACGCGACCGTTGCCCGCCGCGAAACCAAGCGGCAGGTCGGGCAACGACTGGCGCCACCAATAGAGGCCGCCCAGGACGCTCGCCGCGGCGATCAACAAGCCGAGCGCCCAACGTCCGCGCCGGCTAGCCACGCGCCGCCCCGGTTGCGGCGACGCGGGAACGGGAAGACGCGTGGCCGAGGGGGTTGGCTCGGCCCCAACGTGTGGCGTCGCGGCACGTTGCGTGAGATCGGTATCGATCATGGGCGTGACTGTGCCCGCCGCCGCGCAGGGTCTCTTTGATGTGGGTCAAGGCAGCGTCGAAGCGGACGCTGCTTGATCTAGCTCAAGGCGGGCTGCCGAAAAGGTAGCCAACGTCGAGGCGCCGGAATCCTGGAGATCTCCATGTACAAGCATATCTTGGTGCCGACCGACGGCTCGGAGCTTTCGGCCAAGGCGGTAACGCACGGCGTCGCTCTGGCCAAGGCGATGGGCGCGAAGCTTACGGTCCTCACGGTCTCGGCGCCGTTTCGTATCTTTGCCGTCGAGCCGGTAGTGGTCGAAGACACCCCCGCCAGCTACAAGAAACGCATCGAAATCCATGCCGCCGAGGTGCTCGAGACAGTTGTCGGCGCCGCGCGCGCCGTGGACGTGCCCTGCGAGACGCTCCATGTCGAGCACGAGCACCCTTACGAGGCAATCCTGAAGGCCGCCCGGTCCAAGGGGTGCGACCTGATCGTGATGGCGTCGCACGGGCGACGTGGCATGTCAGCGGTCATCCTCGGCAGCGAGACCCTCAAGGTGTTGACGCACTCGAAGATCCCGGTCCTCGTCTACCGCTGAGCGAGATCGTCGGCCAGCTGCCGGCGGCGCGCTGGCCGACCGTGGTGCCGGCCGGCATGATCCTGAAGCTGCCGGCGTGCCGCGCGGAACGCGTCTCGGACCGCGATATGGATGTCGGCGTGCGTCGGGTGCTCGGCTGACGCACGTCCCGCGACGAGTTCGCCGCGCGGCAGGATGAGATCGACCGAAATTTGAAGCAAGCGGCCCTTCCGCTGGTGGCGATGCGGCATCTGCACGGCGACGCGACATGCGGTAATGCGGTGGAAGAACTTCTCGAGCTTGGTCGCGTGATCGCGGATCGCACCCTCGATCGCGTCCGAGCGATCGAGATTATCGAAGGTGATCTGGAGCGGAGTCTGCATGAAACGGCCTTCCTCGGATAAGCGGCAATAGAATGAGCCTATGGGCGGTGCCGTGGGTCGGCGTTGACTTGCATCAATCGCACCAACTCCGACGCGCGGGTTGCGCTAGATCAAAGCATCGGTGGGGGAACCGCCCTTAAATGGCTCGACAATCGCAGACGGGAACTCGAGCCATGAAACGGATCCTTGCCGCGGTCGATGGCTCCGACCAGTCCTTGAAGGCCGTCGATTTCGCCGCCGATCTGGCGGCGAAATACGGGGCCGATCTGGGCCTCATCGCTGTCGTGGCCGAGGTATCTATTGGTGATCCGGGCCTCGCCGAGTATGCCAGGGCTGAACACCTGCGAGCTCCTGGCGCGCAGCTGCCGCTTGCGGCCGCCGACAACATTCTCCGGCGCGCCCGAGACCGCGCCGCGGTCGCCGGCGCCGCCCGGATCTCGGTCGAGGCGGCGGTAGGCGATCCGGCGACGCAGATCGTCGCGGCGACCAAGGATCGGGGCACCGATTTGGTCGTGGTCGGTAGTCGCGGCCACGGGCGCCTGGTCGGACTGCTGCTCGGTAGCGTCGCGCAGAAGGTACTCAGCCTGGCGCCGTGCCCGGTGGTCGTGGTTCGGTAGGCTGTCGTCGGTCAACCGGATCGCCGTGCAGCTGGAATCTCTCGAGCGTTGACGCGAGCCTGGTCGCGGTCGACGCGACCGCGGTCAGCTCGCTGCGCGGACCGAGCCGCGCCAGGACTCCGCAGCAGGCATGGTGTCATGGCACGAGCAGCAGATCCCATGGCGCGACGACGTCGAGCAGCGCGATGCGATCGAGCAGTGCCGCCGGCTCGAATACGAGTGCGCCGCAGTCAAGCGCCACGATTCGCCTTCGCAGCGCCTCGACGGTCGCCGGAGATGGCTCGACTCGGATCGGCACGCTGCTGGGCGTGGTTTCCTTGAGCCACGTTTCGACCCCACCGGTCGAGAGGTCGCCGGGGTTGCACAGGATCGTCAGCGTCTCAGCTCTACAGGCGGCCAGTTCGGCAGCCGCGCTCAGAACGTTGGGGATGCGCCGCGTCAGGCCGCTGCCGATCAGCGCGATCACACGCCTCTTGCCGACCTGAGCGCGCTGGCGCAGCAGCAGCGTGGGCCGTCCGAGGTCGGGCGGCGCGCCACGCCGCGTCGACGACAGCCGTACGTGGTGCGCGAACGGCCGGCAATCGGCCTGTATGACGATGAAATCGCCGGCGCCGGTATCATCGAAGGGCGCGCCGATCGCCCGGCGCACCGTACGAAACGACCACTCGATGCGCAGCTGCGTCGCCGCATCGGCGAGCAGCCGCCGGGCGTGCCGCGCGGCCAGGCGCAACTCGTCTTCGAGGCCGCTGCGCTCGATCGCTTTCGCCGGCCCAGCGGCGAGACCGATCTGGCGCGCGAAGGGCAGCTCGGCGAGCCGGAGCAGCTCCTCATCCTCGATGAACAGCCCGTGCAGTTTGACGTGCCATCGCGCCGCCAACCCGGCCGCGGTCTCGATCGAGGCGCCGTTGTCCGATACGGCGTCGAGCCGAACGACCACGCGGTCGACCGCGAGCTCACTCATCATTCTGGTGCGGGTGGACCGGCGCGCGACGGCTCAGCGCAAGCTTCGCGGCGCGCTCGGTGAGCGCATTGAGGCGCCAGACGATACGGTGATTGAGCGTTCCGGGCGGGTAGCGGCCTTGACCGTCCGCCGCGCCGGCAGCAACCCCGGTGAGCAGCTCGATGCCCTGATCGACGGTCTCGATGGCGTGGATCGCAAACCGTCCTGCCGCCGCGGCCTCGATCAAGTCGCGACGCAGCATCAGGTGCTTGACGTTTGCTGCGGGGATGATGACGCCATGTCGACTGGTCAAGCCGCGGCTGCGACACGCGTCGAAGAAGCCCTCGATCTTCTCGTTGACGCCGCCGATCGCCTGGATGTGACCGTGCTGGTCGACCGAGCCCGTGACCGCCATCGACTGGCGTACCGGCGCCTCGGCGAGCGCCGACAGCAGGGCAAACAGTTCGGCGGCGGACGCGCTGTCGCCTTCGACGCCACCGTAGGACTGCTCGAACACCAGGCTCGCGGTCAGCGACAACGGGCGATCCTTGCCGAAGCGGCCGCCGAGAAAGCCGGTCAGGATGAGGACGCCCTTGGAATGCAGCGGGCCGCCGAGCTCCACCTCGCGCTCGATGTCGATGACCTCGCCGCGTCCCAGGCGAACTTGCGCGGTTATCCGGGTCGGATGCCCGAACGCGAAGCCGCCGAGCTGAATCACCGAGAGGCCGTTGACCTGGCCGATCTGCTCGCCGTCGGTCTCGATCCGGATGATTTTGCGCCCGATCTCCTCCTGCAGCCGGCGGTAGATCCGATCGGAGCGCCGGACCTGCGCGTCGATCGCCGCCTGAACGTGCTCGCCGCTCACGACGTCCTGGCCCGTCTGGGCGGCATGATGGTCGGCTTCCTGCAGCAGGTCGACGACGCTGCGCATCTCGGTCGACAGCTTTTGGGAGTCGCCGCAGATCCGCGAGGCCTGTTCGATGACGCGCGCTACTGCGCTGCGGTCGAACGCGCGTAGATTCTCGCGTCGCACGATGCCCGCGATCAGTCGGGCATAGAGCCGCTGGCTCGCCGGGTCTCGGGCGACGCGATCCTCGAAGTCGGCTGCGACTTTGAAGAGGTCCTTGAAGTCGGCATCGAGCTCCGAGAGCAGGTAGTAGAGTGCCGGCGGTCCGACCAGCACGATCTTGACGTCGAGCGGGATCGGCTCTGGTTCCAGCGACACCGTGCTTGCGACACTCAAGAGCTGCTCGAGCGACTCGATGCGAATCTCGCCGGCGCGCAGGGCGCGCTTCAGCGATTCCCAGCCGAAGCTGCCGCTCAGCAACTTGTGGGCGTCGACCACCAGATAACCGCCGTTCGCCCGGTGCAGCGCACCGGGAACCACCAGATTGAAATCGGTCATCAGGGTGCCGAAGCGCGCCATGTGCTCGACCCGGCCGACCATGTTCTGGT
>JACQAI010000349.1 GCA_016195115.1 Pseudomonadota bacterium | reverse complement strand
TCTGGGACAATCGCTGCCTGCTGCACAAGGCCGAAAGCTACGATACCGCCCGCGAGCCGCGCGTCATCCGCCGCTGCACCGTCCTGGGCGACGCACCGCGCTGACCGAGCCGGCGGGTTGCCCCTCGCCGGTGGGACGGATATAACGCGCCCGCCGCCCTGACCTTCGTCTGGAGTCGATGTCGTCCATGGCCACCGAACGCACGCTGTCCATCATCAAGCCCGACGCGACGCGTCGCAACCTGACCGGCCAGATCAACAGCCGCTTCGAGGCGGCGGGCCTGCGCATCGTCGCCCAAAAGCGCGTCCAGCTAACCCGCGCGCAGGCCGAGAAGTTCTACGAGGTGCACAAGGCGCGGCCGTTCTTCGGCGATTTGTGCACGTTCATGATCTCGGGGCCGGTGGTGGTCCAGGTGCTCGAGGGCGCCAACGCGGTGGCGCGCAACCGCGAGATCATGGGCGCGACCGATCCCGCCAAGGCTGCGGCGGGCACCATCCGCAAGGACCTCGCGGAGTCGATCGAGGCGAACTCGGTGCACGGCTCGGACTCGCCCGAGAACGCCGCGCAGGAGATCGCCTTCTTCTTCAACGGGCTCGAGATCGTCGGCTGACCCGCCCGGCAGGGCGCAGCTCCGCGAGCGCGGGCTACAGCAGGAAAGTTGCCATCCCGCTGAGGACGATGATCACCAGGAAGATCACCCAGACGATGAACTTCACGAAGCCGCCAAAATCGGCCTGATGCCGCGCCAGCTCGTGCGCGTCCACTTTCCCAGCCATCGTCCTCGTGCTCCCTTAGAAGGCGACCGGTCCTTACTTAGCGCAGAGCCGCCAAGAAGTTAACCCGGAACTCAGCCCAGCAGGGGCGAGACCCCGAAAACGGTCCGATGGAGCGCCGCGGTCACCAGGAAAGCCGCGGCCACGACCAGCCATTCCCAGGCCTTGTGCTCGCCGAGGCGCAGCCCGCCGCGGCCCTGGGCGATTGCCAGGAACGGCAGGTTCGAGGTCTGGGCGGCGAAGCCGTCCCACGCCGCGCCGAGGGCGCGCCGGCGCTTGCGGTCGATCGACACGGTGCCGCACAGCGCCAGGACGAGCAGCGACCCGAATAGCACCAGCGAGGCGAGGTCGCCCTTGACCGCTAGATGGATCAGCGCCCACAGCGCCACGCCCCACAGGAACGGATGGCGCGTGATGCGCTGGATGCCGACCGGCCCGCGTGCCTGTGCGATCAGCGCCTCGCCGCCGACGCCGGTCGGATTGGGTTTGGTCAGCCCGAGCACCACAAAGGCGAACGCGATCACCATGCCGGCGAGCGCGGCCGGCTTGAGGCCGCCGAGCTTGCCCCACAGCACGACCATCGGCGCGTCGTTGTAGGCCATGCCCATCCAGATCAGGCCGGCCAGCGAAGCGAGCGAGAACAGGCCGCGATAGGGGCCGGCGCCGAGCCGCGCGATCAGACGGTCGCGCACGGCCGTGCCGGCGACGAACAGGTGAATGCCCAAGAAGAACCCCGCGGCCAAAATCAGCGACGTCATGGCTCACGCTCCCGGGTTGATCAGGATGTGGTGCGCCGGCGCGACGCCGTCGATCAGCGCGCGCGAGCCGTCGATGCGCACGCGACCTTCGGCGATCCAGCGCACTGCCTGCGGGTAGCAGCGATGCTCCGCGGCAAGCACGCGCGCCGCCAGCGCGGCGGCGTCGTCGCCCGGCAGCACCGGTACCGCCGCCTGAATGAGGATCGGCCCTTCGTCCATCTCGGGGCGCACGAAATGCACGGTGCAGCCGGCGACGCGCACGCCGGCGGCGAGCGCGCGCGCGTGGGTGTCGAGACCCTTGAACGCCGGCAGCAGCGACGGGTGGATGTTGATCATGCGGTCGGTCCAGGCCTCGACGAACGCGTCGGTCAACAGCCGCATGAAGCCGGCCAGGCACACGAGCTCGATGCCGTGGCCGCGCAGCAGCCGATCGAGCTCGGCATCGAACAGCGCCCGCTCGGCGAAGCGCTTGTGGTCGACCACGGTGGTCGGGATGCCGGCGGCGGCGGCATGCGCCAGACCCTGGGCCTGCGGCCGGTTGGACAGCACGAGCACGATCTCGGCCGGGTAGTCCGGCGCCGCCGCGGCGTCGATCAGCGCCTGCAGGTTGCTGCCGCGGCCGGAGATCAGGACCGCGAGCTTCAGGCGTGCCATGCGGGTGCGCCGACGAGGGTGACTTGCGGCTGCAATGTGGCTATAGAAGCGGTCGAGCTTGCCGGGCGCAAGCGCTGGCACCTTAGCCGATCCGGACTGCATTTCAATGGCCGCCGTACACATGTCGCTCGCGCGCGCCGGCGTGGTGCTGGCGGCGCTGCTATCGGTGCTCGGCGGGTCCAACCCCGCGCGCGGCGCGACCGACCCGTTCAGCGTCTCCGGGATCACCGTCGACGCGACCGCGGCGACCGCCGCCGCCGCGCGCGATGCCGCGCTGGCCGAAGGCCAGCGCAAGGCGGTACGCGCGTTGTTCGAGCGCCTGACCGCGCCGGCCGATCATGACCGGCTGCCGCGGCCGTCGGACAACGAGATCGTCGCCCTGGTCGCCGGCTTCGAGGTTCAAGAGGAACGGACGTCGGCGATCCGCTATCTCGCGACCTTGACCTACAGCTTCCGCCCCAACGCCGTGCGCGCCATGCTGCGCGGCGCCGGCATCGCGTTCGGCGAGACGGCGAGCCGGCCGGTCCTGGTGGTGCCGTTGTTGAAGGCGACCTCGGGCATGCTGGTGCTCTGGGAGGACGCGAACGTCTGGCGCCGCAGCTGGCTCGACCGGCCGCCCGCCACCGGGCTGGTCCCCGTGGTGGTGCCGGGCGGCGAGGTCGAGGACGTCGCGGCGTTGACCACGGCACAGGCCGAGACCGGCGGGCCGGGTGCGTTCGCAACCCTGCTGCAGCGCTACGACGCCGGCGACGCCGTGGTCGCCGAGGCGGCGCTCGACGCCGCCGGCGTGACCCTGACGGTGCGGCGCCCCGGCATCACCGAGCCGTTGTTCACCGATCGGGTGCCGCAGTCCGCCGTCGAGCCCCAGGCCGAGCTGCTGCGGCGCGCGGCGCTGCGCGTCGTGCAGGGCCTGGAGGAGCGTTGGAAGCGCGAGATCCTGGTTCAGCCGCAAGAGGACGCCGGCGCCATCGTGGTGCGGGTGCCGCTGCAGGGCGTCAACGACTGGCTCGAGCTGCGCCGGCGCCTGGCGTCGACCGGCTTCGTCCAGAACGTCGCGGTCAAGAGCCTGAGCCGCCGCGAGGCGGTCGTGGGTTTGAGCTTTGCGGGCGAGCCGAGCCAGCTCAAGCTGGTGCTCGCGCAACGCCAGCTCGCGCTCGAGCAGGAGCCGGACGGCTGGGTGCTGCGCGTGCTGGGCGTGCAGACCGGGGAGCGGGCACCGCCCGCGCAGTGAACCGCCGCACCCTCGTCGTCATCCTGCCGACCGCGCTGACCCTGGCGCGGCTGTGCGCCGTGCCGCTGACCATCTGGCTGATCCAGACCGGCGAGTTCGCCGTGGCTTTTTGGGTCTTCGTCGCCGCCGGCGTGACCGACGCGCTCGACGGCGCGCTCGCCCGCTGGTTCGACGCCCGCACGACGATCGGCAGCTATCTCGATCCGATTGCCGACAAGGCGCTCTTGGTGAGCGTCTACATCGCGCTCGCCGTGCAGGGCCTGGTGCCGGCTTGGCTGACCATCCTGGTGGTGTTCCGCGATCTCCTGATCGTCGGCGGCGTGCTGCTGTCGCACACCCTGGGCCAGCCCGTGGTGATGGCGCCGCTGGCGGTCAGCCGTCTCAATACGGTGGCGCAGATCGTGCTCGCCGGGCTGGTGCTCGCGATGGCCGGCATGGACATCGCCGATAGCGGAATTGCCGCTATGATGGTGGCCGTCGCCGCCGCGACCACGGCGATCAGCGGCGCCGCCTATGCCGTCAAATGGGTCCGGCGCCTCGCGGGATTGGAGCCAACGTGATCGACAGCCAGCGCCGTACTCTGTTCTGGCTTGTGCTGGCCGCCGCCGGCGTGTTCGCGCTGTGGCGGCTCGGCGACATCCTGCTGCCGTTCGTCATGGGCATGGCGATCGCCTATTTCCTCGATCCGCTGGTCGATTGGTTCGAGCGCTATCGCTGTCCGCGGACGCTCGCCACCGTGATCGTGATCGTGGTGTTCACCGCGCTGCTGATCGCGCTCCTGATCCTCCTGGTGCCGTTGTTCGAGAAGCAGATCCTCGATCTCCTCAAGCGGCTGCCGGCGTCGTTCAGCGAGGCCACTGCGCGGCTGGAGGATCTGTCGCGGCGGCTCCAGCTCGAGGCCGGCATCCCCGAGGATCAGGTCCAAGGCGTCCAGCAGACGATCACCGAGCGCAGCTCGCTCGCGCTTGGCTGGCTCGCCTCCCACGTCGGCAGCGTGCTGTCGAGCGGTCTCGCCGTGGTCAACGTGCTGTCGCTCTTGGTGATCACGCCGGTGGTGTCGTTCTACATGCTGCGCGACTGGGATCGCATGGTGGCACGGATCGACAGCTGGCTGCCGCGGCGCTCGGCCGAGACGATCCGGGCGCAGATGCGTGAGGTCGACCGCACGCTCGCAGGCTTCGCGCGCGGCCAGGCGATGGTCTGCGTCATCCTCGCGGTGGTGTACGCCGTCGGCCTCAGCGTCGCCGGCCTACGCTCCGGACTGGTGGTCGGCGTGATCATCGGTCTCCTCACGTTCATCCCCTATGTCGGCACGATCGGCGGCGCAATCCTGAGCGTCGGCCTGGCGATGCTGCAGTTCCCCGATTGGCTCTCGGTCGGCCTGGTCGCGCTGGTGTTCGCGATCGGCCACGCGATCGAGGGCAATCTGCTGCAGCCGCTTCTGGTCGGCGACCGCGTCGGGCTGCATCCGGTGTGGGTGATCTTCGCGCTGCTCGCCGGCGGCGCGCTGTTTGGATTCATGGGCCTGTTGCTGGCGATCCCGGCCGCCGCGGTGATCGGCGTCGCGGTGCGCTTCGCGCTCGGCCGCTATCTCGCAGGCCCGTTATACGGCGACGGCGCGCCGCCGCGCGCGGCCGCGCCGGGCGAGCGAGACCCGGTGCTGTGAGCGCGGCGCAACTGCCGCTCGACCTCGGGGTGCGGCCGGCCTACGGGCTCGAGGATTTCATCGTCGCCGACTGCAACCGCGCGGCGGTTGCCTGGATCGACAGTTGGCCGACATGGCCGAGCGCGGCGCTGGCGGTCGCTGGTCCGGCAGGCTCGGGCAAGACCCACCTGTGTCAGGTGTGGCGCCAGCGCACCGCCGCCCGTGTGGTCGAGCCGGGCGCGCTCGGCGCGCTGGCGCCGCCCGAGCTCGTCGGCGATGCGACCGCGCTCGTGCTCGACGACATCGCCGGGCCGCTGCCCGAGCGGCCGCTGCTGCACCTGCTCAACTACCTGGCCGAGTCGCGGCGCCATGCGCTGATCGCGGCGCGTGAGCCGCCCGCCCGCTGGACGATCGCGCTGCCCGATCTGCGCTCGCGGCTGGCGGCCTTGCCGGCGGTCGCCATCGGGGCACCCGACGACGGCCTGCTGGCGGCGGTGATCGCCAAGCTGTTCCGCGATCGCCAGCTTCCCGTGGGTGCCGAAGTAGTGGACTATCTGCTGGCGCGCATCGAGCGCTCGCTCAGCGCCGCCCAGGGGATCGTGGCCGCGCTCGATCGCGCCGCGCTCGCTGGGCAACGACCGATCACCGTAACGCTGGCGCGCATCGTGCTCGCCGAGCAGGAGTGAGGAGAGGACCATGGATTTTGGCATTCGCGGCAAGCGCGCGATCGTGTGCGCCGCCAGCAAGGGGTTGGGCAAGGGTTGCGCCATGGCGCTGGCGCGCGAAGGCGTCGAGCTGGTGATCACGGCGCGCACCGCGGCCGACCTCGAGCGCACGGCGAAGGAGATTCGCGACGCCACCGGCGTCAAGGTGACGGCGGTTGCGGGCGACATCACGACCGAGGCCGGCCGCGCCGCCGCGCTCGCCGCGTGCCCGAACCCCGACATCCTGGTCAACAACGCCGGCGGCCCGCCGACGGGCGACTTCCATGATTGGGACCGCGACGCCTGGATCAAGGCGCTCGACGCCAACATGCTGGCGCCGATCTTCCTGATCAAGGCGACGATCGACGGCATGATCGCGCGCAAGTTCGGCCGCATCGTCAACATCACCTCGGCGGCGGTGCGCTCGCCGATCGCGATCCTCGGCCTGTCGAACGGCGC
>JACQAI010000348.1 GCA_016195115.1 Pseudomonadota bacterium | reverse complement strand
GGTGAAACCGGCGGCGGCCGAGCAGGAGCACCGCCACTGGTATCAGTACTACTTCCACACCGAGCGCGGCCGCGCCGGGCTGGAGGCCAACCGCCGCGGCATCGCCAAGCTGCTGTGGCAGCTATGGTCGCCGAACTGGGGCTTCGATGACGCGACGTTCGAGCGCACCGCCGCGTCGTTCGACAATCCCGATTTCGTCGCGGTGGTGATCCAGTCCTATCGCCACCGCTACGGTTACGCCCCGGGCGATCCGGCGCTCGAGCCGCTCGAGCAGCGCCTGGCCGCTCAGCCCAAGATCACGGTGCCGACCATCGTGCTGCACGGCGACGCCAACGGCGTCGGCCCCGCCGCAACATCCGAGCGGCACACGAGCTTTTTCACCGGCCCCTATCAGCGCCGCGTGCTGCCGCGCATCGGCCACAACGTTCCGGCCGAGGCGCCCGAGGCGATGATCGCCGCGATCCTCGAGCTGGTCGATTAGAAAGGCTAGCGGACGCGGAACTCGATCATCACGGGGTGATGGTCGCTCGCCTGGTTGCTGTGGGGGCTGTGCACGACCTCGCCGGACAGCACCTCGATCGCGGGGTTGACCAGGATGTGGTCGATGCGCACCGCCGAGGCCTTGTCGGCATTGAGCAGATCGGTCGGGATCGAGTAGCGCCGGCCGGCCGGCGGGATGGCGTCGGCGAGGCCGCGCTCGGCGAGCGCGCCGAACACCAGCTTGCCGCTCTCGATCATGCGGTCGACGGTGTCGGCGGCGGTCGGCGTGATGCGCTCGAACGCCGCGACCACCTGGGCGCGGTCGATCGCGTCCTCCGGGCTGATGCAGTTGAGATCGCCGCACAGGATCAGGGGCCCCGTGATGCCGCCGATCATGCGCGCGAAATCGAGCGCCTTGTTCTCCGGATAGCGGTGCGGGTGGGGATGGTAGGAGGCGACCGTGAAGCGGCCGCCGGGGCCGTTGATCAGCGCCGCCAGGCCGCTGCGGTTGTAGATGCGCATCTCCTCGGACTTGGCGATCGGATGGCGCGACAGGATGGCGTTGCCCCAAGCGCCGTCGTAGAGCGCCGCGGCCTGGTAGGGAAAGCCGAACAGCTCGCCGTAGTCGATCATGTGACCGGCGTGCTGGCGGCAGAACAAAGCTTCGTTCAGGACCAAAATATCGGGCGCGAGTTCGCCGATCAGGCTGAGCGCCGCCTCGGAGCGCGTGCGATCGATATTGCGCCGCTCGCGTGCCCGCGGTTTGACCGGCCGGAGCCCCTCAAGGATGTTGAACGAGACGATACGCAGGGCGTCGGGCCGGGACATGCGCCATTGTCATCGCGCCTGTGCCACGCGGCAAGGCGCTGCTAACATCGGTTCCAAGCAGCCGCTCAACGGGAGGATACGATGGACTTCAAGGGCAAGGTCGCGCTGATCACCGGCGGCGCCAACGGCATCGGGCGCGCGACCGCGCACGCCTTCTCGCAGCACGGCGCCAAGCTCGTGGTCGTCGACTGCGACCAGGCGGCCGGCGAGGGCGTCGCCGGCGCGATCCGCCAGCAGGGCGGCGAGGCGCGCTTCGTCGCCGCCGACGTGACCAAGTCGGCCGATGTCCAGAACTACGTCAAGGTGGCGGTCGAGACCTACGGCCGCATCGACTGCTTCCACAACAACGCCGGCATCGAGGGCAAGGTCGCGCTGACCGCCGAGTACGACGAGGCGATGTTCGACGCGGTGATGGGCGTCAACGTCAAGGGCGTGTTCCTCGGGCTGCGCCACGTCCTGCCCGTGATGCTCAAGCAGAAGTCCGGCACGATCGTCAACACGGCCTCGGTCGCCGGCCTGACGGCGACTCCCGGCATGCCGGCCTACGTCGCCTCGAAGCACGCGGTGCTCGGCCTGACCAAGACGGCGGCCGGCGAGGTCGCGCGCGACGGCATCCGGATCAACGCGGTGTGCCCGGGCCCAGTCGACACCCGCATGATCCAATCGCTCGCCCAGCAGCTCAACCCGGACGATCCGTCGGTCATCACGGCGCGCTATCAAGCCTCGCTGCCGAGCGGGCGCTACTCGCAGCCCGAGGAGGTCGCCAACATCGTGCTCTATCTGTGCTCGGAGTACTCGACCAACATCACCGGCGCGCATTTCGTGATCGACGGCGGCCGCGGCGCCACCGGCGGCGCCGTGACCTCGATCCTGAAGCGTTGACGGAGGCCGCCATGGCGGGCTTGCTCGACGGCCGCATCGCGCTGATCACCGGCGCCGGATCCGGCATCGGCGAGGGCATCGCCAAGGCGATGGCGCAGGCCGGCGCGCGGGTGGTCGCGGTCGACGTCAACGCGGCGGCGGCCGAGCGCACCGCCAAGGCGCTCGGCGGCAAGGCGGCCCACTACGCCTGCGACGTCAGCGACCGCATGGCCGTCGACGGCCTGGCTGCGGCGGTACGCCGCGACGTCGGCGCGATCTCAGTGCTGGTCAACAACGCCGGCATCATCCGGCGCGGCACGGTGTTCGACGCCAAGGCGCGCGACGACTGGGACGCCACGATGGCGGTCAACCTCGACGGCCCCTATCTGATGACCACGGCGTTCCTCGACCCCCTCAAGGAGACCAAGGGCGCGGTGGTCAACATCGGCTCGGTGCAGTCGTTCGTGGCGCTGCCCAACTCGGCCGCCTACACGACCTCGAAGGGCGGGGTGCGGGCGCTGACCAAGGCGCTGGCGATCGAGCTGTCGCCGCACGGCGTGCGGGTCAACGCCATCGGCCCGGGACTCATCGCCACCCCGTTGAACGCCAAGGCGCGCGAGAACCCGAACTACATGAAGAACTTCGAGGGCCGCATTCCGCTCGGGCGGATCGGCACGCCCGAGGACATCGCGCCGGTCGCGGTGTTCCTCGCCTCCGACATGGCGCGCTACATCACCGGCGTGACCCTGCCGGTGGATGGCGGATTCTTGGCGTATTAGATGAGCGGGAGACGGCGATGAGCTTCGATCCGAGCGACAAGGTCACGGCGCTGATGGAGCGCCTGCAGGCGTTCATGGACGCCGAGGTCTATCCCAACGAGGAGACCTACTGGCACCAGCTCAACACCGCCAAGGACCGCTGGCAGCCGGTGCCGATCGTCGAGACCCTCAAGCCCAAGGCGCGCGCCGCCGGCCTGTGGAACCTGTTCCTGGCGCATTCCAAGCGCGGCGCCGGCCTGACCAATCTCGAGTACGCGCCGCTGTGCGAGATCATGGGCCGCGTCCACTGGGCGCCCGAGGTGTTCAATTGCTCGGCACCCGACACCGGCAACATGGAGACCTTGGAGCTGTACGGTACGGACGCTCAGAAGCAGCAGTGGCTCGAGCCGCTGCTCGCCGGCGAGATCCGCTCGTGCTTCGCCATGACCGAGCCCGACGTGGCGTCGTCCGATGCCACCAACATCCAGTCGAGCATCAAGCGCGACGGCGAGCACTACGTGATCAACGGCCGCAAGTGGTGGTCGTCGGGCGCCGGCGACCCGCGCTGCAAGATCTTCATCTTCATGGGCAAGACCGACCCCGACAACGCCAACCGCCACAAGCAGCAATCCATGATCCTGCTGCCGCGCGACACGCCGGGCGTCACGATCAAGCGCATGCTGCCGGTGTTCGGCTTCGACGACGCGCCGCACGGTCACGGCGAGGTCGTGTTCGAGAACGTGCGCGTGCCGGCGTCCAACATGCTGCTCGGCGAGGGCCGCGGCTTCGAGATCGCCCAGGGTCGCCTCGGGCCGGGCCGCATCCACCACTGCATGCGCGCGATCGGCCAGGCCGAGTACGCGCTCGAGAAGATGTGCAAGCGCGCGCTGTCGCGCCATCCGTTCGGCAAGCCCCTGGCCGAGCAGACCGTCACGTTGGAGCGCATCGCCGAGTCGCGCATCCGCATCGACCAGTCGCGCCTGCTGGTGCTCAACGCCGCCGACAAGATGGACAAGGTCGGCAACAAGGCGGCGCGGCGCGAGCTCGCCGAGGCAAAGGTCGCGGTGCCCAACATGCTGTGCCAGGTGCTCGACTGGGCGATCCAGCTGCACGGCGGCGGCGGTGTGACGAGCGATTTCGGCCTCGGCCACGCCTACGCCCACGCGCGCGTGCTGCGCCTGGTCGACGGACCCGACGAGGTCCACCGCAACCAGCTCGGCCGCTCCGAGCTCGCCAAGTACAAGGCGGCGCGGCCGAACTGAGCGATGGCGCGCGGTCCGCTGGCGCAGCTCCGGAAGATCTGTCTGGCGCTGCCCGAGGGCGTCGAGCAGGAGACCTGGGAGATTCCGACCTTCCGCGTGCGCGCCAAGATCTTCGTGATGTACACGGCCGACGACGACCGGCCGGCGATCTGGATGAAGGCGCCGCCGGGCAGCCAGGACATCCTGGTCGGCGCCGATCCCGAGCGCTTCTTCGTGCCGCCCTATGTCGGCCACAAGGGCTGGGTCGGCATGCACCTCGACAGGCGGCCGAACTGGCGCGAGGTCGCCGCGCTGGTCAAGCGCAGCTATCGGATGACCGCACCCAAGCGCTTGGCGCAACTCGTGCCGGCGCCGGCCAACACCTGACGGCAGGGAGATCCCGCATGCTCTTCATGGTCAGGAGCCAACCGACGCCGGGACGGCCGAGCGAGCTGCGCGGCGTGCAAGCGCGTTTCTGGGATTGGTTGAAGCCGCTCGAGGACGCCGGCACGGTGACGGCGTGCTACGTGCCCGCCGGACGCGGCGCGATCGTCGTGTTCGACGTCGACAGCCACGAGACGCTGCATCGTCTGGTCAACGAGTGGTCCGATTGCGTGCCCGCGCGTTTCACCATCACGCCGCTGATCGACCGCGCGTTCCAGGAGCGCCGTGCCCGCGGCGGCTGACATGGACGTCGCGTCGCAGAGCCGGCCGCAGCTCGGGCCGGTGCTGCCCAACCACCGCTTCGACGAGGCGGCGCTGGTGCGCTATCTCGCCGCCACCTTGCCGGGTTTCGGCGGCACCGTCGCGATCCGCCAGTTCCAGGGCGGCCAGTCGAACCCGACCTTCCATATCCAGGCCGGCGACCGCGCCTACGTCCTGCGCAAGAAGCCGCCCGGCGTGCTGCTGCCGTCGGCCCACGCGGTCGACCGCGAGTTCCGCGTCCTCAAGGCGCTCGCCGGCACGGCGGTGCCGGTGCCGGCGGTGCACCTGCTGTGTACCGACGACGGCGTGATCGGCCAGATGTTCTACGTCATGGACCACGTCGCGGGCCGCGTGTTCCCCGACCGCATGCTGCCGGGCTGCAGCCCGATCGAGCGCGCCGCGATGTACGACCACATGAACGCGGTCCTGGCGGCGCTCCACTCGGTCGACTGGCGCGGCGTCGGGCTCGAGGGTTTCGGCCGTCCCGACGGCTACGCGACGCGCCAGATCACGCGCTGGTCGCGCCAGTACCAGGCGTCGCGCCCCGCGCCGATGCCGGCGATGGACCGTCTGATCGCGTGGCTGCCCGCGCATCTGCCGGTCGGCGACGAGGCCGCGATCGCCCATGGCGACTACCGGGTCGGCAATCTGATCTTCCACCCGACCGAACCGCGCGTGGTCGCGGTGCTCGACTGGGAGCTCGCGACGATTGGCCACCCGCTGGCCGATCTCGCCTACAATTGCCTGGCCTACCGCCTGGCCGGCACCCACGACCATGGGTTCCCGCCGGGCGATCTGGGCGCGCTCGGCGTGCCGAGCGAGGCGGACTATCTTGCGGCCTATTGCCGGCGCACCGGCCGGGCCGCAATCGAGAATTGGGAGTTCTTCATCGTGTTCGCGATGTTTCGGATTGCCGCGATTCTGGCGGGGGTGTATCGGCGCGGGCTCGACGGCAACGCCGCCGACGCCCATGCGCTCGAGGCGGCGCGGGATTACCAGCTGATTGCCGACCGGGCCTGGGCGATCGCCGAGGGCTTGTCATGACCGCGGTTGACCCGAGGATCTCGCGGCTCGGCCTCGACGTCTTGACCAAGCTGGCGGGCTCGCCGCCGCTGCAGCCCCGCGCGTCGCGCTTCCTGTTCCTGCGCCACGGCGCGACCGACGGCAACGTCAACAAGATCTATCAGCGTTTCGACCAGCCGCTGAACGAGCTCGGGCTCGGGCAGGCGCGCGCCGCGGCGGCCGTGCTGGCGGCGCGCGGCGGCATCGCGCGCATCCTGGCGAGCGACATGAGCCGGGCCTGGCGGACCGCCGGCATCGCCGGCGAGGCGCTGGGGCTCGCGGCGACCGTGGAGGTCCGCCTGCGCGAGCGCTGGTACGGCGATCTGGTCGGCACCTCGTCGGCCAATCTCGATTGGGCGAACGATCCGCCAAACGGCGACACGCTCAGAGACTTCATCGCGCGGACCCGCGAGGGCCTGCTGGCCGCGCTCGACACCGAGGCGACCACCCTGATCGTGGCGCACGGCGGCACGCTCTACGTGCTGGCCGCCGCGCTCGGGGTCGGGCTCGAGGTCGACCATATGCACAACGCCAGCCCGTTGGCGTTCGAGCGCGTCGGCGCGACCTGGCGGATCGAGGCGCTGGGACCGCGCGCCGCCGGCGAGCTGCTCGCCCCGACCTGACGGCGCGGCGGGCCGCCGAGGGCTGCAGCCGAGCCGCGCTGCGCCCATTTATCGAGGGCAGAATCGCCCCGGCGCCGTTGAGAGTCGCGCGCAGCTGGTGTAAACAATCGAGCCCGGTGGATGCTTACCCCCTCATCCTTTGGATAACCTGTTGATACGGCTGACGGACTGGCGGCTCGCGGCCGCCCTCATGGCGGCCCGCCAGCGGCGCCAGAACGGCCCCGGCGCAAGGACGCCTCAAGGAGACGCTTGGTGAAGCCCACCGACATCGCGGTGCCCGACTATTTCCACAAGGTCGTGGACTGCCAGTGGGCGTGCCCGGCCCATACCCCGGTGCCCGAATACATCCGCCTGATCGCCGCCGGTCGCTACAGCGACGCCTACATGATCAATTGGCAGTCGAACGTGTTTCCCGGGATCCTCGGGCGCACGTGCGATCGGCCGTGCGAGCCGGCGTGCCGCCGTGGCCGCGTCGAGAAGGAGCCGGTGGCGATCTGCCGGCTGAAGCGCGTCGCCGCCGACTACAAGGACGACATCCGGGACCGTCTGCCGCAGCCGCCGGCGCAAAAGAACGGCAAGCGCATCGCCTGCGTCGGCGCCGGCCCGGCGTCGCTCGCGGTGGCGCGCGACCTGCTGCCGCTCGGCTACCACGTCGTGCTCTACGACGGCGATCCCAAGGCCGGCGGCATGATGCGCACCCAGATCCCGCGCTTCCGCCTGCCCGAATCGGTGACCGACGAGGAAGTCGGCTACATCGCCGGTCTCGGTTACGAGGCGCGCTTCGGCCAGCGCATCGACAGCCTGAAGGCGCTACTCGCCGAGGGCTACGACGCGATTTTCGTCGGCTCGGGCGCGCCGCGCGGCCGCAACCTCGAGATCCCGGGCCGTGAGGAGGCCAAGGCCAACATCCACATCGGCATCGACTGGCTGTCGAGCGTGTCGTTCGGGCACATCACCAAGATCGGCAAGCGCGTGATCGTGCTCGGTGGCGGCAACACGGCGATGGATTGCTGCCGCTCGTCGCGCCGGCTCGGCGGCGAGAGCGACACGGTGGTGGTACGCAGCGGCTTCGAGGAGATGAAGGCGTCCCCCTGGGAGAAGGAGGACGCGATGCACGAGGACATCCCGATCCTCAACTTCCTGGTGCCCAAGGAGTTCAAGCACACCAGCGGCAAGCTCACCGGCATGACCTTCGAGAAGGTCGAGGCGAAATACGACGACAAGGGCCGGCGCAACCTGGTGCCGACCGGCGAG
>JACQAI010000347.1 GCA_016195115.1 Pseudomonadota bacterium | reverse complement strand
TGTTCCTTGGTCGCTATACGCCCGAGGCGATCGGCAACTACGTCGCCGGGCCGAACCATGCGCTGCCGACCGCGCGCACCGCGCGGTTTTCGTCGGGGCTCAGCGTCCTCGACTTCATGAAGCGCACCTCGATGGTGAGCTGCGATGCCGGCGCGCTCGCGGCGATCGGCCCGGCCGCGATCACGCTCGCCGAAGCCGAAGGGCTGGACGCCCACGCTTTGTCGGTCGCCATCCGCCTCAACCGCCGGTAAGGAAGAAAGATTTTAGCGCGGAGGACGCAGAGGATGCGCAGAGGACGCTGGGGAGTGTATCGCGCGCTACGCGCGCAATTCTTTTCCTCTGCGTCCTCCGCGCATCCTCTGCGCCCTCCGCGCTAAAACCTTCGGGACGCCGTAGGAGGGCAGGGTGCCAAAAGTGCCGGCCGATCCGACCAAGCGCATCGCGCATCTCGAGCTCGACGAGCACACGGTGCTGCGACGCAACGCCGACGTCGAGCATGAGCGCTCGGTGGCGATCTTCGATCTGCTCGAGGAGAATTTCTTCCGGCCGGTCGGCCACGACGGCGGGCCCTACCACCTGCGCCTCGGCATCGAGGAGAACCGTCTGGTCCTCGACATCCGTGACTCCCGAGAGGAGCCGGTCGACCGCGTGCTGCTGCCGATCGTGCCGTTTCGCAGCATCGTGCGCGATTATTTCATGGTCTGCGAGAGCTACTACGCGGCGATCCGCCAGGCGACGCCGAGCCAGATCGAGGCGATCGACATGGGCCGGCGCGGCCTGCACAACGAAGGCTCGGAGCTGCTGCGCGAACGCCTGGCCGAAAAGATCGAGATCGACTTCGACACCGCGCGGCGGCTGTTCACCTTGCTGTGCGTGCTGCACATCCGCGGCTGACGGCGATGATCGCGCGCTCCGGCCCGTTGGACCCCCGCCACGTGCTGTTCCTGTGCAGCCTGAACGCGGTGCGCTCGCCGATCGCGGCGGCGCTGCTTCGGCACGTGCGCGGCAGCCGCGTGCTGGTCCAGTCCGCGGGCATCCGGACCGGCACCCCGATCGACGGCTTCGCGGTCGCCGTGATGGGCGAGCTCGGCATCGACCTCAAGGATCACCAGCCCCAGACCCTGGTCGAGCTCGAGGACCAGTCGTTCGAGCTGGTCGTCACCCTGTCGCCGGAAGCCCACCATCAGGCGCTCGAGCTCACCCGTACCCAGGCGGTCACGGTGGAGTATTGGCCGATCCCCGACCCGACCGCGGTCGACGGCCCGCGCGAGGCGCGGCTCGACGCCTATCGGGCGGTGCGCGACGCGCTCCTGAAGCGCATCCGCGCGCGCTTTCCCAAGTGACCCCCAACCAGCTGGCGCGCGGGGGGAGGGGGGCTCGTGCAAATGCTTGACCTCGGCCGGCCCGGGGTTCACCTAATGGCCGCACCATGCGCAAAAGCCGCATCATATTTCGGTTCATGTAAGAGGGGCGCGTGGCCAAGTCGGCACAGGCGCGGCTCGATGACCGGTCGTCCGATGCGCCAGGCGATGCATCGGCGCGCGTCGCCGCGGCGCCGCGACCGGCGCAGCGTTTCGTGCTGGCGTCGGCGTCGCCGCGCCGGCTCGCGTTGCTGGCGCAGATCGGCGTCGTGCCCGACGCGGTCGACGCCGCCGACATCGACGAGAGTGCGCGCAAGCGGGAATTGCCCGCCGTGCACGCGGCGCGCCTGGCCGACGCCAAGGCGACGCGGGTCGCGGCGCGGCACGCCGGCGCTTTCGTGCTCGCCGCCGACACCGTGGTCGCGGTCGGCCGGCGCATTCTGCCCAAGGCCGAGGACGAGGCGACGGCGCGCGCCTGCCTGGCGCTGCTGTCGGGCCGCCGCCACCGCGTGTTCGGCGGGGTCGTGCTGATCGATCCGGCCGGCCGCGCGCGGCGCCGCCTGGTGCGTTCGGACGTGCTCGTCAAGCCCTTGTCGGCCGAGGAGGTCGCGGCCTATATCGCCAGCGGCGAGTGGCGCGGCAAGGCCGGCGGCTACGCCATCCAGGGCCGTGCCGCGATGCTGGTGCGCGCGCTCCACGGCTCCTATTCGAATGTCGTCGGGCTGCCGTTGTTCGAGACGGCGGCCCTGTTGCGTGGCGCCGGGTTCGATTTCGCCGTCGCGGGCACGCTCACAGGGGAGGCTGCGTTGTGATCGATCCGGCGGAAGGACTGCTGATCTCGGTGTCGCCCGGCGAGACGCGCATCGCGCTGATCGAGGGCGGCCGCCTGGCCGAGTTCTGGGTCGATCGCGTCGCCGATCGCAGCCGCGTCGGCGACGTCTATCGCGGCCGGGTCGGCAAGGTCGACGCCGGGCTGCAGGGCGCGTTCGTCGAGCTCGGCGCGCCCGGCACCGGTTTCCTCGGTTTCGAGAACGGCGGCAGCCGCGTCAACGAGGGCGACGCCGTCACGGTCCAGGTCGTGCGCGACGCCGAGGGCGGCAAGTAGCTCGGCCTGCGCACCCGCATCGAGCTCGGCGGCAGACTTGTGGTATTCAATCCGGTCGGCGGCGAGATCGCGGTGTCGCGGCGCATCCCGGCGGCCAACGAGCGCGAACGGCTGCGCACCATGCTGCTCGACGCGGCGATCGGCGACGAGGGCTGGTTGGCGCGCACCGCCGCCGCCGGCGCCAACGACGACGAGTTGCTCGACGAGATGGAGGAGCTGCGTGCCGCGGTGGCGGAGTGGCCGAACAGGACCGCGGTGCCGGGGCTGCTCTATCGCGAGCCCGATGCGGTCAGCCGCTCGCTGCGCGATCTCACCTACGAGGGCATGACCGCGATCCTGGTCGACGACGGGCCGACCCTGACGGCGGCGCAGACCTACGCCGAGACCCATTTCCCCGATCTGGTGCCGCTGATCGCGCGCTACGGCGGCGCCGAGCCGCTGCTCGATCGCATCGAGGACGACCTGGCGCAGGCGCTGGCGCACCGTGTCGCCGTGCGCGGCGGCGGTGCGCTGACCTTCGACAGCATTACGGCGCTGACCGCGGTCGACGTCGACTTCGGCAGCGCGCCGGGCACCGGTCGGCGCAATCCGCTCGACATCAACCTTGCCGCGGCCGACGAGATCGCGCGTCAGATCCGGCTGCGCGACATCGGCGGACTCATCGTGATTGATTTCATTCGAATGCGCGACCGCGCCGACCGCGATCGCCTGATCGAGACCATGGCGGCGGCGGTCGAGCACGACCGCCTGCCCGTCCAGGTGATGGGCATGACGCGCGCCGGTCTGGTCGAGGTGCTGCGGCCGCGCGGCCGGGTCGGCTTGCGTACCCTGATGGAGCGCACCTGCCCGGTGTGCGTCGGCACCGGCGGCGTACCGGCGCCGGCCGCCGCGGCGCTCGAGGCGTTGCGCCGCGTCATGGCGTCGGGCCGCCCGGGCGGGCGGCCGGTGATCGCCGTCGCGCCCGACGTCGCGCAGGCCTTCGCCGAGGTCGCCGCGGCACCGCTCGCCGAAGCCGGCCAGCGGATCGGCGGCGCGATCGCGATCGAGACCGACGACGCGCTGCCGCCCGGCGCGTTCGAGATCCGGTCGTCCGCCTGAGGCGGCTTGGATGGCCGGCGATCCGGGCGCGGCCCGCGCCTGTCCGATCTGCGGCCAGCCGGCCGCGGACGCCAAGCAGCGGCCGTTCTGCTCGGCGCGCTGCCGGCAGATCGATCTCAACCGGTGGCTGGGCGAGGTCTATCGCGTGCCGGTGGCGCCGGCGGATGCCAATGGCGAGGACGCCCACAACGATGACGAAGAGGAGTAGGCCATGCGCTGCTATCCCGTGACCGCGTTCGGCGCGCCGCTGCCGCGCACCGACCGGCCGACCCCGACGCCGCAGGGCACCGAGGTGCTGGTGCGCATCACCGCATCGGGGGTCTGCCACAGCGACCTGCACCTGCTCGAGGGCAAGTTCGACCTCGGCGAGGGCGAGAGCCTCGATCTGGCGCGCACCATGAAGCTGCCGCTGACACTGGGCCACGAGATCGCCGGCGAGGTCGCGGCGCTCGGGCCGCAAGCCGCCAGGGAGAGTGGGGGCGTCGCGGTCGGCGCGCGCCGCGTCGTGTTCCCCTGGATCGGCTGCGGCAGCTGCGGCTTCTGCTCGCGCGGCGACGAGCAATTGTGCTTGCGCCCGCGCGCGCTCGGCGTTTCGACCGACGGTGGCTACGCCGACCACGTCATGGTGCCGCACCCGCGCTACCTGCTCGATTTCGCCGGCTTGCCCGACACCTACGCGTGCACCTTGGCGTGCTCGGGTCTGACCGCGTTCGGTGCGCTGCGCAAGGTGGCGCCGCTGTGCGGCGCCGATCCGTTGCTGATCATCGGTGCCGGCGGCGTCGGCCTGGCGGGCGTACGCCTGGCCAAGCGCGTCACCGGTATCGCGCCGATCGTCGCCGACGTCGATCCGGCCAAGCGCGAAGCGGCGCTCGCGGCGGGCGCTGCCGTGGCGGTCGATCCGGCCGCGCCGGGGGCGGCCAAGGCGCTGATCAAGGACACCGGCGGCGGCGTCGCGGCGGCGCTCGACTTCGTCGGCGCGGCGGCGTCCTCGCAGTTCGGGCTCGACGTCCTGCGCAAGGGCGGCCGCCTGGTCATCGTCGGGCTGTTCGGCGGCTCGATTCGCCTCAAGCTGCCGCTGGTGCCGATGCGCAACATCACGATCGGCGGCTCCTACGTCGGCAGCCTGGCCGAGCTCACCGAGCTGGTGGGTCTGGCGCAGGCCGGCGGTCTGCCGCCGATGCCGGTCCATCCGCGCGCCCTCGAGCAGGTCAACGAGACGCTCGATGCGCTGCGCGCCGGGCGCATCGTCGGCCGCGCCGTGCTGCAGCCGTAGGTCCAAAGGTTCTAACGCAGAGGAAGGGAAAGGGGATCGGGGGAATGGCGTGCGAAGCGCATTCCTTCATCCCCCTATCCCCCCTTATCCCCATATCCGCTTTTGTGGAATGCCGGGGCTGCGCCCCGGCGTAGGGGATTGTCCCTCTGCGTCCTCGCGAGACCTCCGCGCCCCCTGTGCTAGGACCTTCCGGGGGCGATGCAATCGTATGCCCAGTTGTCTAAGATGAGCGGCATGGACGGCCGTCTGAGCCTGCGTCTGCTTGTGGGCACGGCGCTGGCGATGCTCGCGATCATCGTCGCGGCCAGCTGGTGGCGCGCGGCCTGGATCGACGGCGCGGTCGTCGCGGCGATGGCTGCCGTGCTGGCCGTGGTCGGCTGGCGGCTCGGCCGCGCGCTCGAGCGCGATGCCGCGGTGCGGCGCCAGGTCGCCGCCGCCGACGCCCGGCTGCGCGACGCCATCGACAACTTGTCGGATGGCCTGCTGCTGTGGGATGCCGACGATCGCCTCGTCGTGGTCAACCCCTCGATGGCGCGTGCCGAGGCGGCGCACGGCTTCGATCGCCGCGTCCCGCTCGAGGTCGGCGCCACCTTCGAGGCGCTGATCCGCCAGCGCGTGCTGGCCGGCTTGATCGCGGTCGCGCCCGGCACCGAGGAGCTCTACATCGCGCTGCGCATCGCACGCCACCGCAGCCCGACCGGCGAGCCGATCGAGGAGCGCTACGCCAGCGGCGAGTGGGTGCGCGTGACCGAGCGGCGCACCGGCGACGGCGGCGTCGTCACGATCGTCAGCGACATCACCGACATGAAGCGCACCGAGGCCGAGATGCGCTACGTCAACGAGCGCTTCGAGGCCCAGGCCCAGGGCATGGTGGCGGCGGCCGAGCGGCTGCAGCAGGCCAACCGCGCAGCCGAGGCGGCGCGCATCGCGGCCGAGGCGGCCAACCGCTCGAAGTCCGAGTTCCTCACCACCATGAGCCATGAGCTGCGCACGCCGCTGACCGCGGTGCTCGGCTTCGCCGACGTCATCGTCAACCCGATCTTCGGCGCCGAGACGCCGGCGCAGTTCCGCGAGTACGGCAGCTACATCAAGTCGAGCGGCGATCATCTCCTGATGCTGATCAACGACATGCTCGATCTGGCCAAGATCGAGGCCGGCAAGATGGAGCTGCGCGAGACCGACATCAATCTCGACACCGCGGTGCATGCGGTCCTGGCGATGACCAAGGAGCGCGCGCACATGCAGGGCGTCAGCGTCGCCTGGCGCGTACCGCCCGACCCGATCTTCCTCAGGGTCGACGAGATCAAGCTCAAGCAGTCGCTGATCAACGTCGTCGCCAACGCGATCAAGTTCACGCCGGCGCGCGGCCGCATCGTGCTCGACGCCGCGAGCACGCCCGACGCCGTCGATATCCGCGTCATCGACACCGGCATCGGCATCAAGCCCGAGGACATCCACAAGGTGTTCGAGCCCTATACCCAGATCGACAGCGCGGTCGCCTCGCTGCACCGCGGCACCGGGCTCGGCATGCCGCTGTGCCTGGCGCTGATGCAGCTCCACGGCGGCACCGTGCTGATCGAGAGCGCGGTCGGCTTCGGCACCACCGTGACCCTGCGGCTGCCCGCCGACCGCCTGGTGCCGGCGCTGGCCGCGGCGTCCTAGCGATCGGTCCGCCCCGCTGGACAGGCACGGTCGCGCTGGCTATATGTCTGCGCCGTGCCCAGGTAGCTCAGTTGGTAGAGCACGTGACTGAAAATCACGGTGTCGGTGGTTCAATTCCGCCCCTGGGCACCACTTCCCCAGGAAAGCCCTGAGCCGCAGTTAGTCCCGTCAAATCTGGCTTTCTTGCACCGCCTAGGGGTACACCTAGGGGGTACACGGAATGGCCTGTATGACCTA
>JACQAI010000346.1 GCA_016195115.1 Pseudomonadota bacterium | reverse complement strand
TGCGCAGCACCAGGATGACGACGAGGATTGGCGTCAGCAGCGGCAGGGTGATGTGCCAGAAGCGGCGCCACGCCCCTGCCCCGTCGACTTCGGCGGCCTCGTAGAGCTCGCGGTTGATGCCTTGGAGTGCCGCGTGCACCAGCAGGATGGCGAACGGCAGGGTGCGCCAGATGTAGGGCACGGTCAGCGCGTAGAGCGCGGTGTTGGGATCGCCGGCCCAGTTGATCGGCTCATGGATCACGCCGAGCGTGAACAGCACGCGGTTCAAGAAGCCGACGTTGAAGTTGTAGAGGAACGCCCAGATCAGACCGTTGGCGATCGGCGGCACCGCGTAGGGCAAGAGGATGAGGAACTTGGTGACCCGCGAGGTCCAGATCTGGCGCTGGTCGATCAGCAGCGCGATCGCGATCGCGAGCACGATCTCGGCCGCCACCGTGACGGCGGTGAAGATCAGCGTGTTCTTGAGCGCGAGCAGGAACAGCGGATCGGACAGGATGCGCGCGTAGTTGCCGAACCCGACCGACGGGAAGACGCCGCGGCGCAGCTCGGCGGGCGTCACCTTGTGGAACGACAGATAGGCGGCGTAGCAGATCGGGTAGGCGAGCACGAGCCCGAGCGTCGCCAAGGTCGGCAGGTTCATGACTACGCCGAGCGTCCGCGTCGAAAGCTCGCGCCGTGATCGCCGCGCTGCCCCCGCGGCTGCGACGAGCTGGCTCAGGTTTTCTGCACTTCCTTGATCGCGGCGATCAGGGTGTCGCAGCACTGGTCGGGCGTGGTCTGGCCGGTCAGCGTCTTCTGGACCTCGATGTTGAGGCGGTCGGTCCACGGGAAATGCCACGGCTTGTAGACCGAGTTGCACATCTCGCCGACATAGACCGCCTTGTCCCAGATCTCGAGGATCTTCTGGGGCTCGCCCCACGGCTTCCAGCCGTCGGTGATCGAGGCGCTCTTCATCACCGACTCGTAGCCCGAGCCCAGCATGGCGTCGCGTGCCAGATTGTCGGCCTGGGTGTAGGCGCCATCCTTGGTGCGGCCGCCGAGATACTGCAGCAGCTTCCAGGCCCAGTCCTTGTTGCGATTGGCGGTGGTGAGGAAATAGACGTGCGTGTCGCCGATCGTCTTGCCGTCGCCCGGCGAGCCCATGACCTTGACCTTGCCGGCGATCGGCGACTGCTTCGGGTCGTTGACGATGTTGAGCCCGTAATGGTGGTTCGGGCCGCGATAGATGTTCTTGCCGGCGCTGAACGCCTTGGCCGAGGTGGTGAACTGGACCTTGAGGGATTCGGGATCGGCGAGGTTCTCGGTGAAGGTGCGGGTCCACCACTTCAAGGTCTCGCGCGCGATCGAGCCGGCGCCGAGCTGGTGGTTGCCGGCCTTGTCGAAGAACACGCCGCCGCGGTTCCAGGTCATCTGATACCAGGTGCCGGGCAGCTGCTCGAGGCCGACGCCGGCGACCCACTGGATCGGGTAGTCGCAGATGCCGTCCTTCTTGGCCTTGCGGCATTGCTCGAGCAGCTCGTCGTAGCTCTTGAACGGCTCGAACTTCGCCTTCTCGAGCAGATCGGTGTAGTAGTTCCACACCCACACGGTCGAGAAATACGGCAGGCCGACCAGCTTGCCGTCATAGACCGCGACCTGCTTGGCCGACTCGGTGAAATCCTTGAGGTAGTCGGCGGCGCCCGGCAGGCCGTCGAGCGGCTCGACCAGGCCCTGGCTGATGAAGTTGGGCAGCGAGAATGGCGACGACTGCGAGACGTCGATGGTCTCGCCGCCGGCGTACATGGTCATCAGCTTGGTCGGGTGGTCGTTGAACGACGAGATCGTCGCGTCGACCGGAATGCCCCAGTCGTCGGCGAATTTCTTGGAGATCTTGGTGTAGATGTCGCCGTAGGTCCACACCACGAAATTGAGCTTTTCGGCCGCCTTGCCGGCCGGCCGGTCGGACCAGCCGGCGGCATCGGCGGGACCACCGCCGAGCGCCGTCAGCGCCAGGGTTGCCGCCGTCGATTTGAGCAGATCGCGCCGTCCGAAGCCTGTCATCGCCGTCGCCCCCTATCCCCGTCATCCCACGCAAGAAACGTTCCTATGGGCCGCGGCAGGCGTCAACCGCCGCGAATCCGAGCGAGCGCTTGGCGGGCGCGCCATCGCCGCTATGATGCGGCGCATGCCCGATACCGCCGACCCCAAGCCGCCGATCGAGCGCCTGCTCGAGGTCATGCGCCGCCTGCGCGATCCGAAGAGCGGCTGCCCGTGGGACGTCGAGCAGTCGTTCGCGACCATCGCGCCCTACACCATCGAGGAGGCCTACGAGGTCGCCGAGGCGATCCAGAACCACGACATGGCGGCGCTCCAGGACGAGCTCGGCGACCTCTTGCTGCAGGTCGTGTTCCACGCGCAAATGGCGGCCGAGGACCAAAAATTCGATTTCGACGCGGTCGCGGCGGCGATCGCCGACAAGATGATCCGGCGCCATCCCCACGTGTTTGCCGACCAGACGGTCGATGGCGCGGCGGCGCAGACCAAGGCTTGGGAAGCGCAGAAAGCCGAGGAGCGCGCCGCCAAGGCGCGCGCCGCCGGCACGCCGCCCAGCGCGCTCGACGGCGTCACGGTTGGCCTCCCCGCCCTCACCCGCGCGCTCAAGCTCCAAAAACGCGCCGGCCGGGTCGGCTTCGACTGGAAGGAGGCGCCGCCGATCCTCGACAAGATTGCCGAGGAGCTCGGCGAGCTGCGCCACGAGATGGCGGCGCCGGCGCGCGACCCCGACCGCCTCGAGGACGAGCTCGGCGATCTGTTGTTCGCGTGCGCCAACCTGGCGCGCCATCTCGAGG
>JACQAI010000391.1 GCA_016195115.1 Pseudomonadota bacterium | reverse complement strand
AAGGAGAAGCTGGTCGCCGCGATCCAGGCGCGGTTCGAGCAGGAGTTCATCGGCGTCGAATTCAACTTCTCGCAGTACATCCAGGACAACGTCGAGGAGGCGACCTCGGGGGTGAAGGGCGAGAACTCGGTCAAGCTGTTCGGCCGCGACCTCACTTTCCTGGAGGCCAAGGGCAGCGAGATCAAGGGCCAGATGGAGAAGATCAAGGGCATCCAGGACCTCGGCCTGTTCTCGGTGCTCGGGCAGCCCAACCTGCTGGTCAAGATCAACCGCACCGAGTCGGCGCGCTACGGTTTCACGGCGGGCGACGTCAACGCCGTCGTCCAGACCGCGCTGGCCGGCCAGACCGCGACCAGCATCTACGAGGGCGAGCGCCAGTTTCCGCTGGTCGCACGCCTGTTGCCGCAATATCGCGACACCGTCGAGGCGATCCGCAACATCCAGATCGCCAGCCCGAACTCAGGCGGCCCGACCTCCTACATCCCGCTGAGCAACGTCGCCGAGGTGCGCCTCGAGTCCGGTGCCTCGTACATCTACCGCGAGAACAACGAGCGCTACATCCCGCTCAAGTTCAGCGTCCGCGAGCGCGACCTCGGCAGCACGGTCGCCGAGGCCCAGCAGCGCGTCACGCGTACCGTCAACCTGCCGACCGGCTACCACCTCGAATGGAGCGGCGAGTTCGGCGCGCTTCAGGACGCCAAGGCGCGGCTGACGATCATCGTGCCGCTCAGCATGCTCCTCATCCTGCTGCTGCTCTACAGCCTGTTCAACTCGGTGGTGAAGAGCCTGCTCGCGTTGACCACGATCCCGTTCGCGGCCTGCGGCGGCCTCCTCGCCCTCTACGTCACCGGATTGAATTTCAGCATCTCGTCGGCGATCGGCTTCGTGTCGCTGTTCGGCGTCTCCGTGATGGACGGCATCCTGATGCTGACCTACTACACCCAGCTGCACCAGGGCGGCATGGAACGCGTCGAGGCGATCCAGCATGCCCTCTTGCCCGCCGCGATGTCGCACGGCATCGGCTCGCAAGTGCAGCGGCCGCTTGCCACGGTGGTGGTCGGCGGCATGCTGCTGGCGCCGATCCTCACCTTGTTCGTGGTCCCCATCCTGGGCACGTTCTTCCTGCCCGACGAACAAAACCTGAAGCGCGCCAAGCGCAAGCTGTCGCCCGGCTCGGCGCCGGAGGGCGCGCCCGCCGAATAGCTGACCCCGCTCCCGTGCCGGGTCGCGTCGCGGCGCCCGAGAAGGGGGATCGGGGAGATAAGGGGAGATCGGGGGATCACGCGCGAAGCGCAGTCATCCACTTCGACCGCTGCACGATGCTCTCCGGTTGTCTCCCCTCCATCCCCCTTATCCCCCCGATCCCCCTTACTTGGCTGCCGGGCCTGCGGCCCGGCGTTATGGGTCGTCTCGGTCAGCCGCGCAGGGCGGCGTCGCCGACGTAGACCGGCACACCGAGGCGCCGCGCATCGTGGCGGTGCACCAGATGACCGAGCAGTTCTGGGCGAACGGCGTGACCGGCACGATCACGCCGCCCAGGGAGGCCCGGTCGGCGGCGTCCTCAGCCGCCATAGAACACGTTCTCGCCGAGGTCCTTCATCTCGAGAATCGCGGCGTCGGGCCGGCCCGCCGGCGGCTTCGCGAGATGCGCCGCGACGACCTCGCCCAGCACCACGTGATGATCGCCCTCCTCGATGATCGACTTGACGCGGCACTCGACGGCGGCCGGCACGTCGGCGAGCAGCGGCGCGCCGGTCGTGCCCTTGCGGAACGCCTGGCCGCTGAGCTTGCCGTCCTCGCGCTTGGCCGGCTTGAAGAACGTGAACGCCAGCCCCTTGTGCTCCTTGCCCAGCATGTTGAGCGCGAAGCTGCGCGCGGCCTTGACGATCTGGTAGATGCCCGAGTCGGTCTTGACCCCGACCACCACCAAGGGCGGCGCGAACGCCGTCTGGGTCACCCAGTTGACGGTTGCCGCGCCGACATTGCCTTTGCCGTCGTCGGCGGTCATCACGTAGATCCCGTACGGAATCATGCGCAGCGTGGTTTTCTTCGCATCGGCATCCATGGTCGTCCCTCCGTGGCCGGCAAACCGAATCTCCTTGAGCCGCGCAGCCGGTCGGCTCACAATTTTGATTGTGAGAGCAAACCGTTGGAGCGATCAATGGAGCGCAGCGCCGATCTGATCTCCTGGCCGCCCGAAGGCGTGACCCGCGTGCCCTACGCGGTGTTCTCCGACCCGGAGCTCTACCAACGCGAGCAGGAGCGCATCTTTCGCGGCCCGACCTGGCATTTCCTCGCGCTCGAGATCGAGCTGCCCGAGACCGGCAGCTTCAAGACGGCGCGGATCGGCGACACCCCGGTCATCGTCGTGCGCGACGGCGACGGCGCGGTCAACGCCATGGTCAATCGCTGCGCCCACAAGGGCGCGATGATCTGCTTCGAGCCGTGCGGCAAGCGCGAGAACTTCACCTGCGTCTATCATTCCTGGACCTACGACCTGAAGGGCAACCTGACGACCGTCGCGTTCCGTCGCGGCATCAACGGCAAGGGCGGCATGCCCGAGGATTTCGAGCTCGGCGACCACGGGCTCGAGCGCCTGCGCGTCGAGCGCTTCCACGGCCTGGTGTTCGCGACGTTTTCCGAGACGGCGCCGCCGCTCACGGAGTATCTCGGTCCCGAGATGGTCGCCAACATCGAGCGGCTGTTCGATCGTCCGATCGAGCTGCTCGGCTACCACCACCAGCCGATGGACAACAACTGGAAGCTCTACGCCGAGAACGTGCGCGACCCCTACCACGCCACCCTGCTGCACACCTTCTTCGGCACCTTCCGGCTCAATACGCTGACGATGGACGGCGGCATCACGATCGGCCGCGACGGCTGGCATCACATCAGCTACTCGAAGATGGCGACCGAGCGGCACAAGGGCGAATACGACGGCCTGCGCTCGGTGGTCCAGGATTTCGGCCTCGCCGATCCCTCGCTGATCGCCAGCCGGCCCGAGCGCAACGACGGCATCACGTTGGCGATCCAGACCATCTTTCCGACCTGCATCGTGCAGCAGATCAGCAACTCGCTGGCGGTGCGCTGGCTGGTGCCGCTCGGGCCCGACCGCTGCGAGCTCCACTGGGCGCTGTTCGGCTACCGCGACGACGACGCCGAGATGCGCGCCATGCGCCTCAAGCAGAGCAACCTGGTCGGACCGGCCGGGCTGGTCTCGATGGAGGACGGCCTGGTCGGCGAGCTGGTGATGCGCGGCGTCGCCGGCGATGGTGCGGCAACCTCGGTGATCGAGATGGGCGGGCGCGACGTCCGCTCGACCGAGAACTCGCGCGCCACCGAGACCTCGGTGCGCGGCTTTTGGCACGGCTATCGCGCCTTGATGGACCTCTGAGGGTGGCGACGCCGCTCGACGACGCGGCGCTGTTCCGGCGGATCGAGGATTTTCTCACCCGCTGCATCCACTGCATCGACGACGATCGCCTCGAAGAGTGGCCCGACTTCTTCACCGAGCGCTGCCGCTACAAGATCATCAGCCGCGAAAACCATGATCGCGGCCTGCCGTTAGGCGTGATGGAGTGCGACAGCCGCGGCATGCTCAAGGACCGCATCGCGTCGCTGCGCCGCGCCAACGTCTACGAGCCGCACACCTATCGCCACCAGATCAGCGCGCTGCAGGTCGAGCCCCTGGACGGCGGCGCCTTCGCGTGCCGCTCGAACTATCTGGTCGTCCGCACCATGACGGGCGGCGCCATGTCGATCTTCTCGACCGGGCGCTATCTCGACCGCATCGTCGCCGAGGGCGACGATCTCCGCTTCGAGGAGCGGCTGGTCGTGTTCGAGTCCCGCCAGGTCGAGACCCTGCTCGTCATCCCGCTTTGACCAGCTGCGCGTCACCGGCATAGCAACCCGTCGCTGACCGCATGCCGCAGCCCGGACGGCGCGCGCACGTCCAATTCCGCTTGCGCCGCCCGCGCCGCTGGCCGACCATTGCGCCCAAGCTGGCGTCCAGCGGAGATCCGGCATGAGCAACATCTATCTGCGCAGCGGCATATTCCTCGCGCCGTTCCACAATCACGATGAAAACCCGACGCTGTCGATGCAGCGCGACATGGAGCTGCTCGAGCTGCTCGATCGCCTCAACTACAGCGAGGCGTGGATCGGCGAGCACCATTCCGGCGGCTTCGAGCTGATCGCCTGCCCCGAAATGTTCATCGCCGCGGCGGCCGAGCGCACCCGCCACATCCGCCTCGGCACCGGCGTCGTATCGCTGCCCTATCACAACCCGTTCATCCTCGCCGACCGCATGGTCCAGCTCGACCACATGACGCGCGGGCGCGCGATGTTCGGCGTCGGCCCGGGCGCGCTCGTCCACGACGCCATGAAGATCGGCATCAAGGCGGCCGACCAGCGGCGCATGATGGACCAGTCGCTCGACGTCGTGGTCCGGCTGCTGCGCGGCGAGACCGTCACCGAGAAGACCGACTGGTACAACCTGCGCGAGGCGCGCCTGCAGCTGCCCTGCTACACCCAGCCGACCATGGAGCTGGCGGTCGCCGCGTCGCGCTCGCCGGTCGGCGGCCAGGCCGCCGGCAAGTACGGCATCGGCCTGCTGTCGCTCGGCGGCACGACGCCGCAGGCGATGGAGCGCCACACCGCCAACTGGAGCCTCTACGAGGAGCAGGCGCGCAATCACGGCCACGTGCCGGATCGCCGCAAGTGGCGCGTCGTCGGCCTGTTCCACATCGCCGACACGCGCGAGCAGGCATACAAGAACGTCGAGTTCGGACTCGCGGCGTTCGCCAAATACTTCCGCGAGATCGCGACCTTCCCGATCATCCCGCCCGACATCGAGGATCCGCTCAAGTTCCTGGTCGAGACCGGCACCGCCTGCATCGGCACGCCCGACGACGCGATCGCCTATATCGAACGCCTGGTCAAGGGCTCGGGCGGTTTCGGCGGCATCATGGAGCTGGCGCACAACTGGGCCGACTGGCCGGCCATGCAGCGCCACTACGAGCTGATGGCGCGCTTCGTCCATCCGCACTTCCAGGGCAGCCGCGACCAGCTGCGCGCGAGCTACGACTATAGCGCCAGCAACCGCGACGAGTTCCTCGGCCAGGCCAGCGCCGCGGTGCAGGCCGAGATCGACAAGCTGGCGGCGCGGCGCGCCGCCGAAGCCAAGCGCGGCGCCGCCGACGACTGAGGCAGCGCGGTAGATTAAACACGAAGGGCACGAAGGCGCCTTACTCGCACGACCCTGCTTGGTCGAGACGTAAGGGAATGCCGCGCTACGCGCGGCCGCCACCGTTCTTTGACGCGGCCATCACCTACCGTCTTCGCGTCCTTAGTGTCCTTCGTGTTTCAATTCGGCGCCGGCGCGTCGGGGGGGCGCTCGCGCTGCAAGCGGCGCCAGCGCGCGACGTTGCGGTTGTGCTCCTCGAGCGTGCTCGCGAACACATGGCCGCCGCTGCCGTCGGCGACGAAGTAGAGCGCGTCGCTGGACGCCGGATGGGTCGCGGCGATCAGCGAGGCCCGCCCGGGATTGGCGATCGGCGCCGGCGGCAGCCCGGCGATGACGTAGGTGTTGTAGGCGGTCGCGCGCTCGAGATCGGCGCGCGTCAGCTCGCGATTGAGCGGGCGCTCGCCGTCGGTCAGGCCATAGATCACCGTCGGATCGGACTGCAGGCGCATACCGCGCTTCAAGCGGTTGACGAACACCGCGGCGACCCGCGCACGCTCGGCCTCAACCCCGGTCTCCTTCTCGATCACCGACGCCAGGATCAGGGCATCGCGCGGGCTCGTCAGCGGCAGCTCGGGTGCTCGGCGCTCCCACAGCTCGGCCAAGGACTCGGTCATGGCACGGCGCAGGCGTTGGACCATGCCGGCGCGCGAATCGCCGTAGGCGAAGTTGTAGGGTCGAGCGCCTCGGTGGCCGCGACCAGCGTCAAGACCTGCGCGGTCGTCAGCCCCTCGGGCACGGTCAGCCGGCGCACCACCGTGCGGCCGTCCTGCATCAGGCGCATCGCGTCGGCGGCGCTGATGCCGGCGGCAAACGCGTACTCGCCGGCCTTGAGCGGGCGCCGGCCGCCGAGCAGGGCGACGCCGACGATGAACACGCGGGCGTCGTCGATCACCCCGGCCGTCTCGAGCGCGCGGGCGACACCGTCGACGCCATGCCCGCGCGGCACCACCACGGTAGTGGGCGCGCCGAGCGGGCCCGGCCGGACGAAACCGTGATAGCCGTACAGCAGCAGCCCCGCCGCGATCGCGCCGACCGCCGCGACGACCAGGCCGAGGCGCACGAGCCAGCGCGTCATGGCGCCGAAACGCTCGAGCGCGCGCAGGGGTTCAGGGCGCCGCCGCGGTGAAGATCAGCGAGGCGTTGGTGCCGCCGAAGCCGAACGAGTTCGACAGCACGACGCGCACCGGCCGGCGCTTCGCCTCGTGCGGCACGAGGTCGATGTCGCAGCCTTCGGACGGGTTGTCGAGATTGAGCGTCGGCGGCACCAGCTGATCGCGCAGCGCCAGGATCGAGTAGATCGCTTCGACACTGCCTGCGGCGCCCAGCAGATGGCCGATCGCCGACTTGGTCGACGACATCGACAGCTTGTAGGCGGCGTCGCCGAACAGCCGCTTGACCGCGCTCAGCTCGATCTCGTCGCCGAGCGGCGTCGAGGTGCCGTGGGCGTTGATGTAGTCGATGTCCTCGGGCTTGAGATGCGCGCTCTTCAGCGCGTTGCGCATCGAGCGGAACGCGCCGTTGCCGTCGGGCGCCGGCGCGGTGATGTGGTGGGCATCGCCCGACATGCCGTAGCCGATCAGCTCGGCGTAGATCTTGGCGCCCCGTGCCTTGGCGTGCTCCAGGCTCTCGAGCACGACGACGCCCGCGCCCTCGCCCATGACGAAGCCGTCGCGATCCTTGTCCCACGGCCGCGAGGCGCGCGCCGGCGTGTCGTTGAAGCCGGTCGACAGCGCGCGCGCCGCCGCGAAACCCGCCATGCCGATGCGCGAGACCGCCGCCTCGGTGCCGCCGGCGACCATCACGTCGGCATCGCCGAACTGGATGAGGCGCGCGGCGTCGCCGATCGCGTGCGCGCCGGTCGAGCACGCCGTGACGACCGCGTGGTTGGGCCCCTTGAAGCCGAAGCGGATCGACACGTGGCCCGACGCCAGATTGATCAGGTTGGACGGAATGAAGAACGGGCTGAGGCGTCGCGGCCCCTTCTCATGCACGGTCAGCGCGCCGTCCGTGATGCCGATCAAGCCGCCGATGCCCGATCCGATCATCACGCCGGTGCGCTCGAGCGCGTCCCCGTCGCTCGGCTTCCAGCCGGAATCCGCGACCGCCTCGGTCGCGGCCGCGAGCGCGTAGACGATGAAATCGCCCATGCGCCGACGCTCGTTGGGCGGCACGATCTCGTCGGGGTTGAAGGCGCCGTCCGAGCCGCCGAGCGGGATCTGGCCGGCGACCTTCGCCGGCAGATCGGAGACATCGAAGCTCTGGATCGCACGCAGTCCGGACTGGGCGCCGGTCAGGCGCTGCCAATTCGTGCCGACGCCGGTGCCGAGCGGCGTCACCAAGCCCATGCCGGTGACGACGACGCGCGTGTCGAGAGGGTTGCGCGAGGCCACGGCTAAACGCGATGTCCGAGACAGGCTCGCCCGGGCATGCGGGGCGGCGGGCGCCGAATCAGCTGTGCTGCTCGATGAACGCGATGGCGTCCTTGACCGTCAGGATCTTTTCCGCCGCGTCGTCGGGGATTTCGCAGCCGAACTCCTCTTCGAAGGCCATGACGAGTTCGACCGTGTCGAGGCTGTCCGCCCCAAGGTCGTCGATGAAGCTCGCGTTCTCGGTGACTTTGCCTTCCTCGACACCGAGATGTTCCACCACGATCTTTTTCACGCGATCGGCGACGTCACTCATTTCGGGTTTTCCTTGGATGCTCTGCATTTGGGTCTTTATTGACGCGCCGCCGTCAAGTCAAACGGCGCCATTCGGCCCAACCCAGCCGGCCAAAAAAGCGCCGTTTCGTAACATACTTTGACGGGCTTGGCCAGCATCAGGTGGACCGCCGGGCGGGCTCAAAACATGGCCATTCCACCGTTGATATGCAACGTCTGACCGGTCACGTAGCCGGCCTCGGCGCTGGCCAAATAGACCACCGCCGCGGCAACGTCGGCGGCGGCGCCGAAGCGCGCCACCGGGATGCGTTCGAGCGCGCGCCTGCGCTGGTCCTCGGACAGCGCCTCGGTCATCGCCGTCTCGATGAAGCCGGGCGCGATGCAGTTGACCGTGATGGCGCGGGCCGCAACCTCCTGCGCCAGCGCGCGCGCGAATCCGGCCATGCCGGCCTTCGACGCGGCGTAGTTGGTCTGCCCGGGATTGCCGGTCGCGCCGACCACCGAGGTGATGGCGATGATGCGCCCGAAGCGCTGCTTCATCATGCCCCTGAGGCACGCCCGCGCCAGGCGGACACCGGCCGTC
>JACQAI010000390.1 GCA_016195115.1 Pseudomonadota bacterium | reverse complement strand
TGCTCACCAACGTCGACAACACGATCTCCGGCTATGGGACCATCCCGGCCGGCCACATCGACATCGACAACCAGGCGGACGGCGTCATCAACGCCAACCAATCGCAGGCGCTGGCGATCGGCGCCTACAGCGATATCAACAACGACGGCCTGATCGAGGCAACCGGCTCCGGAGGGATGACGATCTACGCCAACACCTTCGAGAACGGCGGCACGATCGCGGCCCAGGGCGGCAGCGTCGTCGTGAACGTCGCGGTGACGGGCGGCGGCTCGGCGATTGTCGGCAACGGCTCGACCCTCGATTTCGCCGCCGCGTCGGACTCGGACACGAGCTTCATCGCCGGCACGCTCGGCGTGCTGGAACTCGACATCGCGGCCTCGTACACCGGCACCTTGACCGGCTTCGGCGCCGGCGACGCCCTCGATCTGCGCGATCTGACGTTCGGCGGCGGCTCGGCGGCCTCCTATTCGGGAACCAGCTCGGGCGGAACCTTGTCGGTGACCGACGGCACGACCACGGACACCTACACCATGGTCGGCAATTATCTCGGCGTTACCTTCGCCGTCACCGCCGACGGCTTCGGCGGCACCCAGGTGTCGGACGCCTCGGCCCTGTTCGGAACCTCGGGCAACGATACGCTGGTCGCCTCGTCGTCGGCAAAGACGTTGCTCGGGCTCGGCGGCACCGACCAGTACCAGGTCGGGGTCACCGGCTCGGGCGCGACGACGATCATCAACGGCGTCGACACCTCCACCGCGCCCGCGGGCGAGCTCCTGTTCGGCTCGGGTGTCGCCACCAACCAGCTCTGGTTCGATCGCGTCGACAACAGCGGTACGGTCTCATCGAGCGGCAATAATCTGCGCCTCGATGTGATGGGCACCAGCCAATCGGTCACGATCGACGGCTGGTTCAACGGCGCGATCCCCGGCGCACAGCTGACGGACATCAAGCTCGCCGGCAGCAGCCTGCAAATTGACAGTAGCGTTGCCACGCTCGTGGCCGCGATGGCGACCTTCGAAGCCAGTTATCAAAGCCTCCACGGGTTCGCCTTCGACCCGACGGCGTCGGCGAACTCACCGATCACGGACACGGCCGTGCTGGCCGCCGTGGGCAGCAGTTGGCACTGACGCAGCGACCATTCCGGAGTATAGCTCACGGCTCGTGCGTGGCACGCGAGCTGGAGCCATCTCCCCGACACGGCACGCCGAATTACCTGCGGCGAGATGCTCGGTTCCAGACTAACGCGTGAGCGCGTCGAGCCGCGCCAGGACGGGCCCGAACACGCGATCGGCCATGCCGCGCTCGGCGTCGGTCAGCACCGAGTCGTAGGAGTTGGCGTTGAGGCGGCCGACGAAGCGGAAGCCGCGCTCGTAGCCCTTCTCGAGCTGCGGCCGGTAGAACGCGCCCGATTGCTTGGTGTCGATCTCGCGCTGCTCCTGCTTGCGCATCTCGCCGACCGAGCTGCGGCTGGCGGCTAGCGCCAAGCGTTCCGGCGCGACCTGCTCGCCGAGAAAGGCACAGACCCGCGCGAGCTGCGCGACCGGGTCGGCCTTGAGCGCCTCGTAGCGCACGAACAGCACCGGCAGATCGCGCTGGTCCATCCACGACACCGCGTTGGCGACCCAGGTCTGGGCGAACGCCAGCTGATCGCCGCCGGTGGTCACCCAGCGCCCGACGAAGCTGCGGAAGATCTGATCCTTTTCGGCCTGCGGCGCGTCGAGCAGGTTGGCGTCGCCGAGCAGGTGCAGGAAGTCCCAGATCGACATCATGACGTCGATCGGATCGCGCATCAGATAGACGGCACGATCGGCGCGATCGCGCAGCGGCATGGCCGGGTCGTAGCCGAAATGCGTCTTGACGTACTGCCGGCGCGGACCCGGCGGCGGCACCCGCGCCAGGTGCTCGTGAATGTCGATGATGTAGTCGCTGTCGATGCGCGCGGCGTCGTCGGGCCGGTCGAACAGCGCATGGAACAGCATGTAGTTGAGATACGTGATGCCAGACTTCGGATAGGCGGCGGCGTAGACGATGTCGGGCATCGGGGTATCTCGAAGGCTCTCTACGACAGCTACTGCTTATCTCAAGCGCGGCTGAACAGGAAGCTGCGATAGGTCAGCTGGAGCGGCCCGATCTGGAGCGGCGCTCCCTGCCACGGCACCAGGTCGCGCTCCAAGGTCAGACCGGCCTGCGCCGCGCGGCGGCACAGGTCGGCGTCATCGACCACCCCGCCCAGGCATACCGCTTGCGGCATATAGGGCAGCGGCCGCTCCGTCAGGGTGAAGCCGTCGGCGTTCGACCCCGACGGCAGGTCCATCAGGATCAGAAAGCGGCGCGTCGCCGCCGCCAGACGCGCCAATGTCCCGCGCCAATCGACCGAGCAATGCAGCGCGCCGATCGCCAGCACGATGTCGAAGGTGCGCTCGAGCGCGACGTCGTCGGTTTCGTGGAATCGCGTGTCGGCGAACAACGCGCCCCCGTAGTCGCACACGGTAGAAACCTCGACGACGTGCCAGTCGATCGTCAGATCGGGAAAGAACCGACGCGCCGCTGCGCCGTACTCGCCGAACCCGCCGCCCCAGTCGAGCACCGAGAGGCGGCCCTGCGGATCGGCGGCGCGCTGGAGGGTGTCGGCGAAGTAGGGCAACCGCTCGGCGCCAGCGGCGGGCGCGTCGACGTCCGGACGGCGCTCGCGGAACTCCAGCGCGCGCAGCGCGCGCGCCTGCGACACCCGATCGTCCCACCAGCCGCCGATCGGCGGCTTGAAGACCTTCATGCCGGGCCGCGGCAGGCGTGCCGCGTTCGCGAGCGCCGCGAAACCCGCCTTGAGCGCGTAGGTCTTGGCGACCAGCCGCGCCAGATAGGGCCGGTAGAGCCGCCGCATCACCACCGCGCTTTCCTTGAAGTGCCGGAGCGGAAAGCGCGCGAAATAGATCCCCTCGGGCTCCGGCTCGGGCACGACGCCGTGAAAATGATAGAAGATCAGCGGCTCGTCATCGCACCAGAAACGGCCGTCGCGTTCGCTCACCTGGTAGTTGTCGATATTGTAGTTGGCAGCGTTGGCGCCCTTGAGCGTGACGATCTTCAGGTCCTGGTATGTAATCGGCCAACGGTCGAGGTAGCGCTGGTCGGCGTAGCGGTCGCCATCGAGCCGGTCGTAGCACCAGGCGAGGCAGTTGCGCTGCCAGTCCTTGAGGCAGCGCAGTCCCTGCTCCGTCGCCCGAAAGGTGACCCAGCCGACGTTGAATTCGCCGTAGTGCCGGTCCTCGGCCTGATCGGGCGAGAAGCGATGCGGAATGATGGCGATCGACCGCATGCCGATGTGATCGAACACGCGCTGCGGATCGTCATGGAACTCGAGATCGGAATCCAGATAGGTGATCTCGTCGAGCCCGGGGGTCGTCTCCAGGCAGTAGGCCGGTAGGAACGGCGTCATGGTGAAGATGTATTCGATCGGCGTGCGGTCGCCGGCCTTGACGACGAGCAGCTCGGGGAAGCGTTGCTCGAGGGTTGCGAGCTCGACGATCGAGACCTCGGGCAGCGCGAGCTCGCGCAGCATGGCCGCGCACAGGTCGGACAGGCAGAAGGCGTGCAGGTGGAACGCCGCCTTCTGCGCGCGCAGCGATTCGACCATCAAGAGCGCGCGCGGCAGGTAGTTGTGGTCGAAATAGCTGCAGTAGTGGTGGATCATCGCGGCGTCGCTGCGGCGGACGCGCTCTCCAGCAGCGCATCGACCAGCGTCCGTGCGGCGTCGCCGGACGCCTGCTCGAGCAGCGGCCGCCAGGCGCTCGCGACCGACTCGGCCAAGGTCGGGCTCTGCGCCAAATAGAGCGACAAAGTGAGGGACAGGAACTGCGACAGATAGATGTGCTGGACGGTGTCGCCGTTGGGCCGATAGTGCCGCAGGAAGGCGGCGAGCAGCGGCCGCGCCGCGACCGCCCACGGCTCGTCGCCGGGGAGCGGCAACCGCACGCTGAGGGCGCGCGCGAAGACGTGGAAGTTGCCCAGATAGGTCGGCGCCCGCATGGCAATGCTCGACTCGTCATGGCGCAGATGCAGCGCGATCGGCGCCGCGGCGGGGCGCAGGCGACAGCCGCGCTTGGCCAGCACGATCGGCAACCAGTAGTCCCACCAGGTCTCGCCCAGCGCGAAGCCCTCGTCGGCCAGGTCGCGCACCGCCGCCGGCGCGAAGAATAAGCCGTCGAGGCCACTGAAGTAGGCCTGG
>JACQAI010000389.1 GCA_016195115.1 Pseudomonadota bacterium | reverse complement strand
GTAAAGGAAGTTGGCCACAAAGACACGAAGGCACAAAGGCGATTTCGCCGCGCGCAGCGCGGCAGTCGACACGTGAGACTGGGAGCGTAGGTCATGCAGAATGTCTTTGTGCCTTGGTGTCTTCGTGGCCAATGGGCGTCCATCGCAGCGCTGCTGCTGGTCGGCTGGCTCGGCGCGGCGCAGGCGCAGGACGTGCCGGCGGTGCAGGCGGCGGCGCCGGAGCGGCGCGACGCGCTGCGCGCGACCATCGAGGCGGCCAAGCGCGAGGGCGTCGTCAGCTACTGGGACGTCGTCATCCAGCCCGAGACCAACGACGCGCTGGTCGCCGCCTTCCGCAAGCACTACGGCCTGCCGACCGGCTTCACGGTGCGCTACACCTTGAGCGTCACGACCAACCTGATCACCCGGGTCGAGCAGGAGGTCGGCGCCGGCAACGTCACGATCGACGTCGCCTCGATCGCCTCGCCGCCGTGGATCAACGGCCTGGTAGCAGCGGGGCACGTCATGAAATACGAGTCGCCGGAATACCCGGCGTTCGCGCTCGCCTTCGAGGCCGGTCTCGGCAAGCCCGGCTACTTCGCGTTCAACGGCGCCTACACCTTCATCCCGATGTGGTCGGGCGACCATCGCGGCGACTTCCAGGGCAAGTCCTACCGCGACGTGCTCGGCGCGGTGCCGCCGGGGCGCATCAGCCTCAACGACTCGACCAAGTCGGCGACCGCGCTGCTGACCTACATGGGCCTGCGCCAGGTGCTCGGCATCGACTACTTCCGCGATCTCGCCAAGATGAAGCCGCTCTTCATCGTGCGCTCGGAAGCAACGGCAGAACGGCTGGTATCGGGCGAGGACCTGATGGCGTTCGGCGGCATGCCGACCCGCGCCTACCAGATGAACGAGCGCGGCGCGCGCCTGAAGCTGATGTTCCCGGACGAAGGCCTGGTGCTGCTCGGCCAGGGTAGCTTCATCCTCGCCAAGGCGCCGCACCCGAACGCCGCCATGCTGTGGCTCGACTTCACCTTGTCGGAGCGCGGCCAAACCATCCTGGCGCAGCGCGAGGCCTTGTTCTCCGGCCGCTCCGGCCTCAAGCCGCCGCTGCCCGACTACGCGCCGCCGATCAACCAGCTCAAGCTGATCAAGATGGACTGGAACGCCATCACGACCGAGGATCTCAACAAGGCCAAGGCCGAGTGGCTGAGCCTGTTCAATCCGTAGCGCGGCAGGGGCGAAAGCCCCGCGAGCGCCACATAAAGGCGGCGCGGCGGGTACTCGACCGCGCTAGGGTTCTAGTGCGCTCGCGGGGGCTACGCCCCCTGCCGCGCTAAGGGGAGTTCACGGCATGAGCCCCACGACGACGCGCCGCGCCGCCCTGGTCACCGGCGCCTCCTACGGCATCGGCGCCGCGACCGCGATCGGCCTCGCCGAGGACGGTTTTGACGTCGCGGTCACCGACCTGACGCCCGCGCCGCTCGAGCGCACGGTCGCCGGCATCCATGCCGCCGGCGGCCGCGCGGTGCCGCTGGGGCTCGACCTGCGCGACCAGGCGAGCATCGAGCGCGCCGTGCGCGAGGCGGTCGGGTCGCTCGGCGGGCTGGACGTCTTGGTCAACAATGCCGGCGTGCCGTCGCTCGGCAAGCAGGCGATCGACGTGACGCGCGAGGCCTGGGACGCGGTGCTCGCCGTCAACCTGACCGGTACGTTCTTCATGAGCCGGGAGATCGGCCGCTATCTGATCGAGGCGCGCCGGCCGGGCGCGGTGATCAGCCTCGCCTCGACCCACGGCGCGGTCGGCTTCGCCGGCGCCTCGGCCTACGGCATCGCCAAGGCCGGCGTCAGCCACATGACCAAGATGCTGGCGATCGAGTGGGCGCCGCATGACATCCGGGTCAACGCGGTGGCGCCCGGCACGACGCCGACCGAGTCGCGCGCGCCGAGCCTGACCGACCCGCGGCGCCGCGAGCTGATGCTCAACCGCATCCCGCTCAAGCGCTTCGCCGAGGTCGCCGAGGTCGCCGGCGCGATCCGCTACCTGGCGAGCCCGCAGGCGGCCTACATCACTGGCCACACGTTGCTGGTCGACGGCGGCCTGACGGCGTACTAGGCAACGCGCCGTGCTCTACATTCTCTACCAGGAGGACGGACCGGACTCGGCGCGCATCCGGGCGGCGACCAAGGACGCGCACTTCGCCTATCTCGAGCGATACCAGGATGTGCTCGTGCTGGGCGGCGCGCTGCTCGCCGACGACGGCACCACGCGGGTCGGCAGCGTCCTGATCCTCAACGTGCCGAACCGCGCCGCCGCCGAGGCATTTTCCACCGACGAGCCGTTCCGCAAGGCCGGCCTGTTCAAATCGGTCAAGATCACGCGCATGCGTCGCGGCCAATGGAACCCGGCCGCGGCGCCGAAGACGCCCGAAGGCAACTAGGAGGAACCATGGCGCTGCTCATCATCGAGCTCGACAAGCGGATCGGCAACGCGAAGGCCTGGCGCGACACCTTCGCGGCGCAGATTCCCGATCTGGAGATTCGCATCTGGCCCGAGGCGGGAAATCCGGCGGACATCGAGTACCTCGCCTTCATGCATCCCGATTTCGATGCCTTGCCGGCGTTCCCCAACTTGAAGGCGATGTTCAGCCGCTCGGCGGGTGTCGAGGCCTTCATCAAGCATCCCAAGCTGCCGAAGGTGCCGCTCGGCAAGGTCGAGCCGCCGGGCGGCGATCCGATGATGACGGAGTACGTCATCATGCACGTGCTGCGCTTCCACCGCGACATGCCGGGATATCAGCAGGCGCAGGCCAACAAGGAATGGCGCCGGACGACGATCGTGCGGCCCGAGGAGCGTCGCGTCGGCTTCCTCGGCTACGGCATGATGGCGAAGGCGCCGGCGCTGGTCCTGAAGTCGCTCGGCTTCAAGGTTTCGGCGTGGGTGCGCTCGCCGCGCCAGGTCGAGGAGGTGCCGATCTTTCATGGCAACGACCAGCTCGAGCGGTTTCTCGGCCAGACCGACATCGCGGTCTGCCTGCTGCCGCTGACCAAGGAGACCGAGGGAATCTTCTGCGCGCGGACGTTCGCCATGATGCCCAAAGGCGCGATGGTGGTGAACGTCGGGCGCGGCAAGCACGTCGTCGAGGCCGACCTGATCCGCGCGCTCGATTCCGGCCAGTTGTCCTACGCGGCGTTGGATGCGCTGTGGCCCGAGCCGCTGCCGCCGGACAATCCGCTGTGGCGGCACCCCAAGGTCACCGTGATGCCGCACGTGGCGCGGCGGCCGACCGTGGCGCAGCTCGTGACCGAGGTTAAGGCGAACCTCCAGAGCCTCAAGGCCGGCGGCCGGCTGTTGCAGGAGATCGACGCCACTACGGGATATTGAGAGGCCCCACCCTGCCCTCCCCCACGCTGCGCGCGGGGGGAGGGATATTTCAGGCGGGCAGCGGAAACTTGTCGAGATAGGGCTGGTAGTCGGGCTCGACGTCGATCTGCAAGGTCGCGAGTACGCGCACCACGGCGTTGTAAAACGCGATCGTCAGGGTCAGGTCGGTCAGGCGCTCGCTATCGTAGGCGCGGGCGAGCTCGGCCCAGGTCGCGTCCGAGACCTTGAGGTCGCGCGTCATCTCGCGCGCCGCGCGCAGCACCAGCTTGGCGGCCGGGTCGAGCGTGTTGGGACGACCGGCGGTGTCCTCGATCAGCGCTTTAATGTCGTCGTCCGTGACGCCGAAGTCGTGGCTGATCTTGACGTGGTGTGACCATTCATACGGAGACCGGGCGAGCCAGCCGACCTGCAGGATGGCGAGCTCGCGCAAGCGGGGCTCAAACCGCGAGACATGGCGGATGAAATGGCCGATGCCGTGGAAGGCGCGCGCTGCGTTCGGGCTGTGGGTCAGCACGCGCAGCAGGTTGATGTTGCGCGCCAGCAGATCCTGGTGCTCGGGCTTGAGCTGGTCGCGGTCGAGATAAGGTAGGCGTGCCATGGTTCAGCGCTCCCGTTCCGCACCTGATTCGCGTGCCGGCCCGACCAGGCTGGCGCCGCCGTCGACCACCAAAGTCTGGCCCGTGATATAGCGCGCCTGGGCGGACAACAGGAAGCGCACGGCGAGGCCGATGTCCCAGCCGGTGCCTTCCTGGCCGAGCACCGAGGCGCGCCGGCGCAGCTCGCGCGCCTCCGGCTTCATGCCATGAGCGTAGACCATCGGGGTGTAGACCAGGCCGGGCGCGACGCAATTGACCCGGACGTTGTCGGGCCCGTGATCGACCGCCATGGCGCGGGTCAGCGCGATCACCGCACCTTTTGATACCGTATAAGCCGTGAGCCCGCGCGGCCGGATCGCCGAGATCGACGACAGGTTGACGATCGCGCCACCGCCCGCGCTCTTGATCATCGCCGGGATCGCATGCTTCGCGGTAAGAAACATGGATTCGACGTTGACCTGCATGACCTGGCGCCACTTGTCAGGCGCCAGCTCGACGACCGAGCCGCGGCTGCCGATGCCGACGTTGTTGTCGAGACCATCCAAGCGGCCGTAACGCTGCAGCGCGGTGTCGACCATGGCGCGGCACTGGCTCTCGTCGGTGATGTCGGCGGCGAAGGCCGACGCCGTGCCGCCCTCGGCCGCGATCATCGCGGCGGTGCGCTCGGCCAGCTTGAGCTCGCGATCGACCACCAGCACGCGCGCGCCGGCGCGCGCCAAGAGGATCGCCGCGGCGCGGCCGTTGCCGATGCCGTCGCCCGCCGCGCCGCCCCCGGTGACGATCGCGACCTTGCCCGCGAGACCGAGATCGTCCTTGCCCGGATCGGTCATGGTTTCCTCCCTGCTCGGATTGAGACACTAGCCGCGCAAACCGAGGCGCGACAACTCCGTCGCGGCGGGGTAACCTCAAAGTTGACCGATTCGGAGGACGCCTCGGTGTTCGATCTCCAAGAGTTCACCGCCGACTGCAACGCCGCGCTGGCGGCCGATCCGACGCACCGCGCGGTGCGCGAGGTCGTGGCGCGCGCGGTCGCCGATCCCGCCGCCGTGCTCAAGGGCCTCGGCGCACCCACGCGTGCCGAGGTGCAGCGGCTGCACAACAGCGCGACCCTCACGATCCTCAACGTCGTCTGGGGGCCGCGGATGACGATCATGCCGCACAATCACAAAATGTGGGCGGTGATCGGCATCTATACCGGCCGCGAGGACAATGTGTTCTGGCGCCGCCGCCCCGACGCACCGGGTGCCGAGCTCGAGATCGCCGGCGGCAAGGCGATGGGCGTGACGGACGTCGAGCCGCTGGGCCGCGACATCATCCACTCGGTGACCAACCCGATCCCGCGGCTGACCGGCGCGATCCACGTCTATGGCGGCGACTTCTTCGCGGTGGCGCGCAGCGAATGGGATCCCGAGCATCTGCGCGAGCGGCCCTACGACGTCGCCAAGAACATGCGCCTGTTCGAGGAGTCGAACGCCGCGCTGGCGCACTCGTAGCGCCCGCAACCCCGCGCCTGGGCGCGCGCCGATGTCCGAGCTGCGCTTCGTCGTGATCGATCCGGGGCATTTCCACGTCGCGCTGCTGCAGGGCGAGATGTACCCCGCGGTGGCGCCGCAGG
>JACQAI010000384.1 GCA_016195115.1 Pseudomonadota bacterium | reverse complement strand
GGCAAGGGGCGCAGCCCCCGCGAGCGCTAAAGAAACCCTCTTGCCGTTTCGGCACCCGCGCGCTTCATTTTTGCGCTCGCGGGGCTTCGCCCCTGCCGCTTAGCCGCCGCCCGCCTTGGTCTTGTCGATCGGCTGGTTGAGCTGGACCCGGGTGCGGTGGCTGTCGAGCGGCTTGCGCCCGTCGGGCGTCAGGCCGCGGAAGTAGTCCTTCTGCCAGCCCTGGCGCTGCGCGTCCGAGCCGGCGCGCGGCAGATCGGCGAGAAACTGCCCGCGCTTCTCGGTCCAGGCCTTGAACCCCGCCTGCATCTCGGGATCGGCGTCGAGATCGCGGATCTCCGGGGTGACCTGCTCGAGCAGCTCGCGCGGGATCGGGAAGAAGCTGCAGAACGGCTCGCCGCGCTCGAAGCGCACCTTGACGTTGGGCCGCGTAAACCGCCAGTTCATCGTGAAGGTGTAGGGCGCCCAGTCGGTTTCGACGATGCCGGTCAGCGCGATGATGCCGTCCTTGGGCGCGTTGGCCGGGCCGCCGACCCACAGGTCGTAGCCGGGCTCGGTGCGCATCAGATAGCCGAGATGGAACGTGATGACGCCGACGCCGAAATGCGCCAGCCCGGGCCAGCCGGCGGTGTCGAGCGACTGGATTTGGACGTCGGCCGGCCGCGGCCCGCCGTTCCAGATCGCCTCGAACGCGCTCGGGCACAGCACTTCCCAGCCATGGGCATTGGCGATGTTGAGCGGCAGGCAGCGATAGGCGAAGGCCAGGGGCGCCTCGTCCATCCACGGCCGCGTCACGGGCGCCGGGCGGATCACCGGCTTGATGCCCGAGGTCGGGTAAAGGATCAGGCGCATCGCGTCAGCATAGCGCGCGAGTGCCGGCGACGGAAACTCGCCCGAACGGCGTAAACGTCCGCGGTCGGGCTATTCCTCGGCGCCGCCGCCGAGCGAGAAGCCGAGCGTCTTGGGCGTCAGGTCGCCCATCGCCTGGAGCAGGCGATAGACGGCGCGACGGCCGTCGAAGGTCGACGAGACCAGATTGATGCGCGCGTTGTAGAGCTCGTTCTCGGCATCGAGCACCTCGAGCGCGTTGGCGCGGCCGACGTCGCGCTGCCGCCGCTTGGCGTCGAACAGCTCGGCGGCGAGCGCGACCCCGTTGTCGTTGAGCGAAACGCGCTCTTTCGAGGTCTGGATCTCGCTCCACGCCGCCTCGATCTCCTGGCCGATCTCGCGCGTCACCGCCGTCAGGTTGTCGCGGCTGGCCGCCGAGCGGTAGCTCGCCTCGGCGACCGCGGCTTGGGTCTGGAAGCCGTTGAAGAGCTGCCAGCGCCCCTGCACCAGCACCGACCATTGGCTGCGCTCGCCGAGCACGCCGTCGATGTTATCTTCCTTGACGCCGCGCGCGATGATGTCGATGCGCGGGAAGTAGTCGGCCGCCGCGGCGTCGCGCCGGGTCTCCTGGAAATCGATCTGGCGGCCGCTGAACGCGATCTGCGGGCTGTTCGCCAGCGCGCGCTTGAGCGCCTCGTCCTTGGTCTTGGGCAGCGTGCCCTCGTCGAGGATCGGGTCCTCCATGATGCCGGGCGACGGCTCGTGGCCGAACAGCTGCATGTAGCGCGCCACCGCCTCGCGCAGCGAGCCCTCGTAGCCAACCCGCCGCTCCTTGGCGCCCTGGAGCCGCGACTTGGCCTGCAACACGTCGGTCGAGATGCCGGCGCCGCGCTGGACCCGCTCGTCCTCGAGGTTGAGCTGGCGCTGCACCGTCGACTCGTTGTTGAACGCGATCTCGATCAGGCGGGCGTAGCGCATCACGTCGATGTACGTGCGCGCGCCTTCGAACGCCAAGCTCTGGCGCGTGGTCTCGAGCGCCAAGCCGCTGAGCACGCGGTTGATGCGCGCGCCCTCGATGTTGGACTCGCGGCGGAAGCCGTCGAAGATGTTCTGCGTGATCGTCATGCCGCGCGTGTCGCGCCACAGCCGCGAAGGATGGGAGCCGGCAAGCCGGCGCGACGGGCTGTCGGTGTATTCGAGCCCGTAATTGGTGTCGATCGAGAGCTGGGGATAGTAGCCGGCGACCGCGCCGCGCATGCCCTCGTCGGAGCCCAGCAGGTCGCGCTGCGCCGATTTAATGCGCGGATGCTGCGTCAGGAGGAAGACCAGCTCTTCGTTGAGCGACGAGGCCCAACTGGGGCTGGCCACGGCCAGAGCGGCCACGAGCGAGCAAGCAACGGTTCTTTTTATCATGAACGCCAAAAAAGCGTGCCCCCACCGCCGTTTGGCGACTATGCAAACCGTGATTCGGCAAGTCAAACAATTTTAATCTTTATCCGGGTTGAGCGGATCGGGCGATGATCCGCCGAATGGCAAATTTAGCGCTGATCGCCAACGAGTTGCGGCCGAAGCGGCAGCGCCGCGGGCGGGCGCCGGCTGTCCTCGAAGTGCCCGAGCGTAGTATCGTTGCAACAGGTCCAACGCGGACGCCCTGCCCATGAGCCAGCCGGATTCGTGCCGACTCCGCGGTCGCCTGCGCCGCACCGCCGCCGCCCTGGCCCTGGCCGTGTGTCTGGCCGCCGGCCCGGGCGCCGCGGGCGCGGCCGTCTCGGACTCAAGTCCTACCGGGCAGGCGGTCGAGGACGCGCGGATCGAGACGCTGCAGCGCCTGCTCGGCGAGCTCGAGCTCTATCGCGGGCCGCTCGACGGCCGGCCGAGCGCGGCCTTGTCGGCGGCGCTGCTGCACTTCCAGCAGTCGACCGCGATACCGCTCGGCAGCGAGCTGACCGACGCGCTATTCGAGCAGCTCGAGGCCGCCCTGCGCATGCACCGGCTGGCCCGCTTCCTGGCGACGCTCGGGCGCGAGCAGTCGCAGCAGGCCCGCGAGGCCTTGTTGAGCCAACCGGCGACGCGCGATCTGGTGACGCCGCCGGACGCCGGGACGTCGCCGGACGCCAAGGAAACCCCGCGGGCCGGGGCGGTGTTCGCGTGCCTGCGCGCGCCGACTCCGGATTGCCTGATCGCCGCGGCGGTCGAGGCGAGCCACGCCATCGAGGAGCCGCGGTTGCGCGACTGGGCGCTCAGCGAGATCGTCAAGGCGCAAGCGCGCGCCGGCACCAGCGACAGCGCGCGTGCGACGATCCGGCGGATCGCCGACGGCCGCCAGATCATCGTCAGCCTGCGCGACCTCGCGACCGCCCAGGCCGAGCGGCGCGACGTCGACGCCGCGCGGGCGACCGCCGACTCGATTCCGGACGGCCTGGCGCGCATCGAGGCCATGCTCGCGATCACGGCGCGCCAGCTCGAGGCCGGCGCCGGCGACGGCGCGCGGACCGGGCTCGAGCTCGCCGTCCCCCGCATCGACGCCTTGAGCGAGCCGCTGCAACGCGCCGCGCTGCGCGCGCGCGTCGCCAGCCTGCGCTGGCGGGTCGGCGATCCAGGCGCCGCCGACGCGAGCCTGGCCGCCGCCGAGGCCGACGCGCGGCGCATGCCGTCGCGCGACGGCCGCGCGACCGGCCTCGGGTTCGTCGCCACCGCGCTGGCCGAGATGGGCCGGCCCGCCGAGGCGATGCGCCTGATCGCCGACAGCCGGATCGGCGACGCGGCGCCGGCGGCGCTGGCGGCCGCGGCGGGCGCGGCGGCGCGGGCGCGCGACCCGGTCGAAGCCGGGCGCGTCGCCGAGCTGATCGCCGAGCCGCGATTCCGCGCCGTGGCGCTGGTCCAGCTCGCCGTCCCCCGCATCGACGCCTTGAGCGAGCCGCTGCAACGCGCCGCGCTTCGCGCGCGCGTCGCCAGCCTGCGCTGGCGCGTCGGCGATCCGGGCGCCGCCGACGCGAGCCTGGCCGCCGCCGAGGCCGACGCGCGGCGCATGCCGTCGCG
>JACQAI010000383.1 GCA_016195115.1 Pseudomonadota bacterium | reverse complement strand
CGGGAGGGCGTAGGCGTGGAGCTGTTCCTGCAGCAGATCGTCAACGGCCTGGTGATCGGCAGCACCTACGCGGTGGTCGCGATCGGCTTCGCGCTCGCCTTCACGGTGCTGCGCGTCATCAACTTCGCCCATCCCGACACCTTCATGGTCGGCATGTTCGGCGGCCTGATCGCTGGTCGGCTGATCTCCGACAACGTCATCGTCGTGCTGCTCGGCGGCGGGCTCGGCTCTGCTGCAGTCGGTTTCGCGCTCGAGCGCGCCGTGATCCGGCCGCTGCGCGGCCGCGACATCCTAATGACCCTGATCGGCACGCTCGGCGTCGCCATCATGCTGCAGAACGGCGCTGCCGCGCTGATGAGCCCCGACCCGGTGCCGTTCCCCGCCATCCTGCCCGTCAAGCTGCTGGCGCTCGATCCGATCAGCCTCAGCGTCCGCCAGCTCGCCAACTTCGCGATCTGCCTCGTGATCCTGGGCGCGATCAGCTACTACGTGCGCGGCACCAAGCTCGGCCGCGCCACCCGCGCGGTCGCCGAGCGCGCCGACGTCGCCGCCGCGTTCGGGGTCGACGTCAACCGCGTCAGCCAGGTCAGCATCGTGCTGGCGTCGCTGATGGCCGGCTTCGCCGCGGTCTCGGTCGGCATGCTCTACGGCAGCGCCTGGGCGTTCGTCGGCCTGCTGTACGGCTTGAAGTCGTTCACCTGCATGCTGGTCGCCGGCAACCGCTATTTCGAGGGCGTCATGGTGGTAGCGCTGGCGCTCGGCGTGATCGAGGCGCTGGTTACCGGCTACGTATCATCGAGCCTCAAGGACGCGGTCGCCTTCCTGGTGCTGATCGGCGTCCTGTTCTTCCGGCCGAACGGCCTGTTCGGCTCCTACCAGACGTGAGGGAGGACACGCGACGGTGATGCACGACGTTGCCCACCTCTCAAACCGTCATCCTCGCGCTAGGCGCGAGCATCCACGCCTTGGCAGCGTGACGGACCCCAAGGCGTGGATGCTCGCGCCTAGCGCGAGCATGACGGGTGGGGATAGGGAGCCGGTGTGCACTCCGGAGCCGCAGCCATGATCAGCTTCGCGTATTGGGAGCCGGTGATCATCATCTCGCTGCTCAACGTCATTTTGGTCAGCGGGCTCTACATCACCGCGATGTCGGGCCAGCTGTCGATGGCGACCGCGGCGATCGCCGGCGTCGGCGGCTACACCGCGGCGGTGCTGACGACCAATTTTGATTGGCCGTTCCTGCCGGCCGTGCTGGTCGGCGCCGCCGGCGGCATGGCGACCGGCACCGTGCTCGCCTTGGTCACGCTCAAGATGCGCGACTTCATCCTCAAGCTGACGACCCTGGCGTTCGGCGAGGCGCTCGGCGTGATCGCGTTCAACATCGAGTATCTGGGCGGCGCCAACAGCTTCTCGGGCATCGCGCTCTATACCGATCTGACGGTCGTGATGATCGGCGTCGCAGCGGCGCTGTTCATCGCCTGGCGGTTCGACGGCTCGCGCCTCGGCTTTGCGGCACGCGCGGTGCGCGACGATCCGCTGGCGGCGTCGGCGACCGGCGTGTCGGTACGCCAGGCCCGCGTCACGACGTTTGCCTTGGGGGCCGCGATCGTCGGCGCCGGCGGCGCGCTGCAGGCGCACTACGTGCTGGTCATCAACCCGGCCGACCTCGGCTTCTTCGTGTCGCTCAACTACATCATCTTCCTGCTGTTCGGCGGGCTCTACGGCCTGTGGGGGCCGGTGCTCGCCGCGCTGTTCCTGACCGCCGCGCCCGAGGTGCTGCGCTTCACCAACGAGTACCGCCTGATCCTCTACGGCCTGATCATCGTGCTGGTCGTGCTGCTGCGCCCCGAGGGCCTGATCACGCGCACGCCGCGCGGCGCCGGCCGCAAGCTGTTCGGCTTCACCCTGGTGCCGCCGCGCGCGCGGCGCGCATCGAGCGACAGCTATCCGTTCGAGCAACCCACCACGGGAGGCGTCCGATGAAACTCGTCGATCTCAGCCGCGAGCTGTTCCACAAGTGTCCGACGCACCCCAAGCATCCGCCGTTCATCATGACGGACTACAACACCCACAAGGAGATCCGCACCGACGGCGCGGTGCCGTTCTCCGCGCACTCGATGGTGCTGAGCATGGGCGACCACACCGGCACCCACGTCGACGCCTACTGCCACTTCGACGCCCGGCCGGGCGCGCGCAGCATCCATCGAGATCCGGCCGCGCGATACCGTGCTGATCTACATGGGCGTGCACGACCGGCTGTACGGCAAGCCGGAATACACCTCCGACTTCCCCGGCCTGACCAAGGAGTCGGCCGAGTGGCTCGGCCACAAGAAGATCGTCGCCTTCGGCGTCGAGGCCATCAGCCCGGGCCGGCCGGGCACCAACAACTACCTCGTCCACCTGGTGTGCCGCGACATGGGCTTCACCCATTACGAGGGCCTGGCGCACCTCGACCGGGTGGTCGGCAAGGGCCGCTTCAAGTTCATCGCGTTTCCGCTTAGGATTCGCGGCGGCACCGGCAGCCCGGTCCGCGCGGTCGCCGTGTTGGACGAGTAGGGCAGCGGTTTTTGGGAGGATATTCATGAACGTCGCCGGCGTGATTGCGCAGATCCTGAAGCGCGAAGGCATCGACTTCCTGATCGGCTACCCCGTCAACCCGATCATCGAGGCCGCCGCCGAGCACGACATCCGCACCATCATCGTGCGCCAGGAGCGCATCGGCCTGCACATGTGCGACGCCGTCGCCAAGGTGACCTCGGGCGACCGCATCGGCATCTTCACCATGCAGCACGGGCCGGGCACCGAGAACGCCTTCGGCGGCGTCGCGCAGTCCTACGGTGATTCGGTGCCCATCATCGTGCTGCCGGCCGGCTATCCGCGCAACCTGACCAACATCGAGCCCAACTTCAGCGCCTTCCTCAACTACCAGCACGTCACCAAGTGGTGCGAGGCGGTGATGATCGCCGAGGTCGTGCCCGACGCCATGCGGCGCGCCTTCACCCAGGTCAGGAACGGCCGGCCGCGGCCGGCGCTGATCGAGGTGCCGGCCGACGTGCTGCGCGAGGAGTGGGGCGACAAGCCGATCAACTACACGCCGGCGCCGCGCCTCAAGAGCGGCCCCGACCCCAAGGGGGTCTCCGAGGTCGCCGCCGCGTTGGTCGCGTCCAACCGGCCGGTGATCTACGCCGGGCAGGGCGTGCACTACGCCAAGGCCTGGAAGCAGCTGCGCGCGCTCGCCGAGCTCCTGGAGGCGCCGGTCACCACCAGCCTGGGCGGCAAGAGCGCGTTCCCCGAGAACCATCCGCTGTCGCTCGGCTCGGGCGGCCTGGCGATCGGCGAGCAGCTGCACCATTTCCTCAACCAGTCCGACCTGATCTTCGGCATCGGCTGCAGCTTCGCGCGCACCAACTTCGGCGTCGCGATGCCCAAGGGCAAGAAGATCGCCCACGCCACGCTCGATCCGACCGACATCAACAAGGACATCCCGGCCGATTACGCGCTGATCGGCGATGCCGGGCTGACCTTGGATGCGCTCTACGCCGAGGTGCGCGACCGTCTCAAGGGCGGCCCGCGCGGCCGCCACAGCGCGGTCGCGACCGAGATCAAGCAGCACAAGGCGGCGTGGCTCGAGAAGTGGATGCCGCGCTTGACCCAGGACACCAAGCCGCTGTCGCCCTACCGGGTGATCTGGGACCTCATGCACACGGTCGACGTCGCCAATACGATCATCACCCACGACGCCGGCAGCCCGCGCGACCAGCTGTCGCCGTTCTGGGAGTCGACCGCGCCGCTCGGCTATCTCGGCTGGGGCAAGACGACCCAGCTCGGCTACGGCCTCGGCCTGGCGATGGGCGCCAAGCTGGTCGCGCCCGACAAACTGTGCATCAACGTCTGGGGCGACGCCGCGATCGGCTTCACGGGCATGGACTTCGAGACCGCGGTGCGCGAGCGCATTCCGATCCTGTCGATCCTGCTTAATAACTTCTCGATGGCGATCGAGCTCAAGATCATGAAGGTCGCGACCGAGAAGTACCGCTCGACCGACATCAGCGGTCATTACGCCGACTTCGCCAAGGCACTGGGCGGCTACGGCGAGCGCATCACCGAGCCGCGCGAGATCATCCCGGCGATCAAGCGCGGCATCGCCAAGACCAAGGAAGGCACCCCCGCGCTGCTCGAGTTCATCACCGAGCAAGCGGTGGACGTCTCGAGATTCTAGGCGGCGCCCTCACCCTTCCCACACGGCTTCGCCGCGCGGGCCCCTTCCCTCTCCCGCATTGCGGGAGAGGGTGCCTAGCACCCGCGAGGCGGGTGAGGGTTAATAGGGCTTCTCGCCCCTCACGCTGGTGCGGTGGATCAGGCGGCGGTAGCGCGCGCGGTCGTACTCGGTCGCGCTGTGCATGACGAAGCGGTTGTCCCAGAACACCAGGTCGTGCGGTCGCCACTGATGGGCGTAGGTGTGTTCGGGCCGGGTCGCGCGGTCGTACAGGTCCTCGATCAGCGCGCGGCCCTCGTCGTCCGACAGGCCGAGCGGCTGCACGCACGTCGCGCCGCCGAGATAGAGGCCCTTGCGGCCGGTGATCGGATGGGTGCGGATCATTGGGTGGAACACGTCGGGGCTGCGCGCCTTCTGCTGCTCGGTGAGGGGTGCCGCCCAGGGCCGCGAGGCGTGCAGCATCGCGTAGCTGTGGCGCGCCGTCATGGTGTCGAGTTTGTCGCGCAGCGCCGCCGGCAACGCGTCGGTTGCCGGATAGATCGTGCAGAACGTGGTGTCCGCACCGGTCGCGGGCGTCTCGATGCCGTAGAGGAAGGTGTAGGCGGTCGGCAACGGCATGTAGGACAAATCGGTGTGCCAGCCGAAGCCCTCGCGCGGATTGCCGATCGGCTTGCCGTTCTCGACGATGTTGGAGATCACGTAGACCTCGGGCGCCTCGGGCAGCCAGTACTGGTCGAGCACGTGGTACTCGATCTCGCCGAAGCGGCGCGAGAACGCCAACAGCTCGGCGGGGGTCAGGCGCTGGTCGTGCAGCACCAGGACGCCGTGGATCGCGAGCGCGCGCTTGAGCGCGTCGAGATCGGCCGCGTCGACCGCGCGCGGGTCGATGCCGGCGGCTGCCGCGCCGAGCGGGGCGTCGAACGGCTGTACCGTGAGGGTCATGGCGCCATGATGCCAATTCGCCCGGCCTGTGCAACACTGCCGGGGCACATGCCTTGCATCGCGACAGGCTCGAATCACGGCGCGAATCACGGGGGAGATTGAACCATGAGGCTGCAAAGCTGGGGATTGGCCGTCGGTCTCGCCGCGCTGGCGGCGCTGGCGCACCCTTGTCCGACCCAGGCCGCCGACACCGTGCTGAAGTGGGGCGACAATCTGTCGCCCAGCCTCGACCCGCACGCCCTGTCCGACGTGCCCGCGGCGTTCCCGCGGCTCAACGCCTACGACTCGCTGCTGCGCGTGGTCGGCAATCCGCCCAAGATCGAGCCGTGGCTGGCCGAGCGCTACACCGGCTCGCCGGACGGCAAGGCGTTCCGCTTCGAGCTGCGCAAGGGCGTCAAGTTCCACGACGGCAGCGAGCTGACCTCGGCCGACGTGATCTACAGCTTCCAGCGCATGATCGGCATGAACAAGGGCTACGCCGGCGCCTTCAAGCCGGTGCTCAAGCCCGAGAACATCAAGGCCGACGGGCCCTACGCCGTGACCATGACGCTCGACACGGCGTACGCGCCGTTCATCTCGGCGGTGCCGCTGGTCGCGATCGTCAACAAGAAGGTCGTCGAAGCCAACACCGTCACCAAGGACGGCAAGTCCGACTGGGGCGAGGGCTGGCTGTTGTCCAACGACGCCGGCTCGGGCGCCTTCAAGATCGTCGCCGGCAGCTTCAAGCCGCTCAACCAGTTCGACCTCGAGTGGTTCCCCGACTACTTCCTCGGCTGGCCCGACAAGCACCTGACCGCGATCAAGGCGCGCATGATCCACGAGACCTCGACGCGCGTGCTCGCGGTGTCGAAGGGCGAGATCGACCTCACCGACAGCTATTTGCCCGCCGACCAGCTCGAGAAGCTGAAGAAGACCGCGGGCGTGCGGGTGTCGCAGGACACCACCATGCGGACCTTCATCATCCGCATGAACAACCAGCGCGCGCCGTTCAACAACGTGCATTTCCGCCGGGCGCTCAGCTACGCGTTCAACTACGCCGGCTTCATCGAGCAGGTGAAGCATAACTACGCGGTGCGCAACCCGGGTCCGATCCCCGTCACCCTGTGGGGCTCGCCGGCCGACCTCAAGGGCTACAGCTACGATCTCGCCAAGGCGCGCGAGGAGCTCGAGCTCGCCAAGAAGGACGGCGTCGACATCAGCCGCGAGTTCGATCTCAGCCCGCAGTCCGATCTCGACGAGACCGTGCAGGCGGCGCAGCTGTTCCAGAGCGACCTGATCAAGATCGGCCTCAAGCCGCGCGTCACCAAGAAGCTGTGGGCCAATCTGTCGAGCGAGGCGACCAAGGCCGACACCGCGCCCGACATGTGGATCCACTGGATCAGCGCCTACTTCATCGATCCGGAGAACTGGATCGGCCAGGCCTACGACAGCCGCTTCCACGGCACCTGGAAGGCCTCGGCCTGGTACAAGAACCCCAAGGTCGACGACCTGCTGACGCGGGCGCGCGAGTCGCTCGACCAGAACACCCGCAAGGGCCTCTACGAGGAGGCCTCGCGCATCCTGGTCGACGAGGCCGCCGATATCTGGGTCTACAACACGGTCGAGCAGCGCGCCTACCGCAACCGCGTCAAGGGCGTGGTGTTCGCCCCGGTCGGCACCCTCGAAGCGCGCACCATGTATCTGGAGTAGACTTTCTTTCAGACCGTCATCCCCGCGAAAGCGGGGATCCAGGAGTCGCGCGCTCGATACCCGTCACTTGCTCCTGGATGCCCGCGTGCGCGGGCATGACGGACTTGTATGACGGATAACGACACCGGGAAGAGGAAACGTCATGTCGAAAATCCTGATGGTGACCGGCGGCACGCGCGGCATCGGCGCCGCGGTGTCGCTCGGCGCCGCCAAGCAGGGCTACGATTTGTGCCTGACCTATCAAAACAAGGACGCGCGCGCCGAGGACATGCTCAAGCAGGTCCGCGCCTTGGGCGCCAAGGCGATCACGGTCAAGGGCGACGTCGCCGACGAGAAGGCCGTGGTCGCGATGTTCGAGCAGTGCGACCGGGAACTCGGCAAGGTCACGCACCTGGTCAACAGCGCCGGCATCGCCGGCCCGGGTGGCCGCGTCGAGGCGTTGTCGGCCGAGCTCCTCAACCTGATGTTCACGGTCAACATCACGGGCTCGTTCCTGTGCGCGCGCGAGGCGATCAAGCGCATGTCGACCAAGCACGGCGGCCAGGGCGGCGTGATCGTCAATCTGTCGTCGGCGGCCTCGCGCATCGGCGGCGCCGGCGGCGGCGTGCACTACGCCGCCAGCAAGGGCGCGATCGACTCCTTCAACTGGGGCCTCGCCCAGGAGGTCGCGGGCGAGGGCATCCGGGTCAATGCGGTGCGACCGGGCGTGATCGACACCGAGATCCAGCCGCCCGGCCGCGCCGAGAAGATGGGCCCGCAGATCCCGATCCAGCGCGCCGGGCAGGCCCATGAGGTCGCCACCGCGATCCTCTGGCTCTTGTCCGACGAAGCGTCCTACTGCGCCGGCGCCAACATCGACGTCTCCGGCGCCCGCTAGGTGGGCCTTCGGCGGGCGCTTCCGCTTCTCTGCATCTTGATCTCGGCCGCCGGGGGCGCGTGCGCGCCGCGCGCGG